>JBKPCZ010000129.1:0-20555 GCA_046727665.1 Chloroflexota bacterium | reverse complement strand
CTCCCCAGGTGTCCCTCTCGGGTGCGGGGGCCGGCGCAGAGGGCGCCCACGGCTCGGACGCCGAGGGGGACGAGGGCTCAGCGCCCCAGGGATCGACCGGCGGCGCGGGCGGTTCGACCGGCGGCGCCGTCCAGCGTTCTGACGCGGGCGCGGGTGGAGCCGGCGTGCCCCAGTGCTCGGACGCCGGGGACGTGGTGGGCGTGGCCTCCGAAGGACCAGCTGCCGGGGACCAGGCATTCGCGGGCGGCTCCATCGGCGCCTCCGACTCGGTCGGCGCCGGACCGAAGATCCCCGACAGAGCGCTCAGGCGATCGTCCATCGCCGGTGGGGTCTCCGCCTCCTGCGGGGTGATCCAGTCCGGTGCCGGTGCGGGAGCGGCTGGCTGTGCGCTCCACTGCGGCGCGACCTCGGAGATGGGCCCCGGCTCGCTCGGCGTCATCGTCCAGTCCTGCGCGGGGAGCGCCTGATCGGGCGTGATCCAGTCCTGCGTCGCCGCGGGGACCTCCGGCGCCGGCCTCGCATCGGGCGCAGGCGCGTACGGCTCGAACGACGACGCGGGCGTTTCGAATGCGGGCGGGGCCGGCTCGAACGTGGGCGCCTGGTACGCCGGCGGTGACACTGGTTCGTACGCCGCTGGCGGTGGTTCGTACGCGGGCGGTGGCGGTGGTTCGTACGCCGGCGCTGCCGGTGCTTGGTACGCCGGCGCTGCCGGTGCTTGGTACGCCGGCGCGGGTGGCTCGTACACAGGCGCGGCCGCCTCGTATGCGGGCGAAGGCGATGGCTGGGACGGAGGCGGTGCGGGCGCGGCTGGCCGCGCGACCGTCTCGATGACGCCCTCCTTCACCAGCGCGGCGAGCGCGGTCAGCGCGGCGTTCGTATCGAGATGGAGCATCGACGCGATCGCGTTCACGTCGCGCTCGCCGTTCACCGCGAGCACGACACGCCAGCGATCCGGAGTGAGCGTGACCGCGCCCTGATCGACAGCGCGCTCGGAGAGGCGGAACGCGAGATCGTCGCTCGGGATGAGCGCGCGTATCGCTTCGATGCGCCGGCGCTCGGCCTCGCGCTCTTCCTCGGCCTTCTTACGCGCGGCCTCGCGCTCTTCCTCGGCCTTCTTGCGCGCGGCCTCGCGCTCTTCTTCGAGCCTGCGGCGCTCTTCATCGGCCCGCCTCTTCGCTTCAGCTGCACGATGCAGCAGATCATCGAGAGTCGCGGCCTCGAGATTCGCGGGCGGCGAGTCATCCCACTTCGTGAATTCGAACTCCGCGCCCTCGAGCGCGAAGATCGCGTCGAGCGCGATGAGTGGATCCTCTTCGCCGAAGACCGCGGTGACGACTCGACCATCGGCGATGCCGAGCGCACCCGCACGATCGCCTGACCGCAGCTGCAGTTCGCCGGTCTTCTTCGTTTGGGCTAGCAGCTCCACGACAGCTCGTAGGGGGAACTCTTGAACGCTCCCTCGGAGCGTCATCTAAGCGCGACCTCGGTCGCCTTGTCGAAGACGTGCAGCTTGCGCAGGTTGAAGCCCACCCGCAGCGTGTCGCCAGGGCGGGTCTGGGTCGCCGTGGAGACGCGGGCCACGAAGGTCTTGCCGTCGGCCGAGAGCTGTAGCTGCAGCTCGTTGCCCAGGAACTCGACCACTTCCACACGAGCATCAACGGGCAGGTGGCCGTTCTGCTGCGCGTTGCCGAGGTCGTCGATGTCCTCCGGCCGCACCCCCAGCACCACCTCGCGGCCCACGGCCTCGGCGGCCTGGCCTTTGAGGGGCGCGCGGAAGAAGCCGGCGTCCGCGTTGGCACCCCCCGCCCCACCGACGACTTTGGCGTCGAAGAAGTTCATCGAAGGCGAGCCGATGAAGCCCGCGACGAACAGGTTCGTCGGGCGCTCGTGGAGGTTCTCCGGGGTGTCCAGCTGCTGCAGCACTCCCGCGTTCATGACCGCGATGCGGTCGCCCATGGTCATGGCTTCGACCTGGTCGTGAGTGACGTAGATGGTGGTGCGACGGAGACGCTGATGCAGCTTCTGCAGCATCGCACGCGTCTGGATGCGCAGCTTGGCGTCCAGGTTCGAGAGGGGCTCGTCCATCAGGAACACCGCTGGCTCGCGCGCGATGGCCCGACCGACGGCGACGCGCTGGCGCTGGCCACCGCTGAGCTCCTTGGGCTTGCGCTTCAGCAGCTGGCCGATCGAGAGCATCTCGGCGACCTCATTCACCCGGCGCTCGATCTCACCCTTGGGGACGCTGCGCAGCTTGAGCCCGAAGGCGATGTTGTCGTACACGCTCATATGCGGGTACAGCGCGTAGTTCTGGAAGACCATCGCGATGTCGCGGTCCTTGGGCGCGACGTCGTTCACCCGGCGCTCGCCGATGAAGATGTCCCCCGCGCTCTGCTCCTCCAGACCGGCGAGCATGCGCAGCGCGGTGGTCTTGCCGCAGCCCGAGGGGCCGACGAGCACGAGGAACTCCTCGTCGCGGACCTGCAGGTTGAGGTCCTTGACCGCGGTGAAGTCGCCGAAGCTCTTCGTGACGTGGTCGTACGTGACGGTCGCCATCGCCGTGGAGTCTAAGGTCACCGTCGGTCCGGTAGAAGTCGCGAGTACAGCGACCCGAACCCCGTCGCGGCGCGGTCGACCAGCGTCACACGCGCGCGGATCGCGTCGTCCCGCGAGCGTTCCGCGCCGGCACGCAGGCGAGCGAGCACTCGTACCCGGTAGGCGACCGCTCCCGGCGGCGGGTCGAGGGACAGGAAGAGGACGCGACCCTCGCCCGCCGCGACCCCTTCGCTGTCCGCGATCGCGATCTGGCGCGGGCGGCCGGTCGAGCTGGCGTAGTACGCGACTCGCGCGAACGCCTCGCGCACGTCGTCATCGGCGACGCTGAGGCGAACCGCGACCGCGCCCTCCGGCGGCAGCGGTCGGAGCTCGCTCTCGATGCCCCAGGCGCGACCGAAGGGGACACCGAGCGTGAACGTGCCCGCGGTCTCATCGAGGGACGCGCGTGGTGTGGTCCGACGAAAGTGCGTGCGATCGTCATCGGCCGCGGCGGGGGCCGCGAACGTGGCGAGCATCACGAGCGCGAGGGCGAGGGTCCGGCGCACACCGCGACGTTAGGCGGCGCGAGGTCCGCTGTCTGTCCCTCGCTTGTCGCACGTTCGTGCGACGACGCCGGACACAAAAGAGGTACCTCGTTCAGGCGAAGCGGACGAGGTAGGTTCCGATCTCGTACGGCGCGAGCCGGATGACGACGTTACCGTCCACGACATCGGGTGGTGCCGCGGTACGAACGATGTCGAGATCCGTGTTGCCGATCGCGAGGTCACCCTCGCGCAGATCCACCGCACGCGCCTCGCTCACGCGACGCGCGAAGCGCAGCGTCGTCGCAGCCGGGTCTCGCGACGGATTGAACAGGCGCGCGACGATCGCGCCGTCCGGGCCGGGCCGCAGCGCCGACGGCTGCACCGCCGGATCGCCCTCGACCGAATAGAAGGAGTGAAAGCCTTTGTCGCCACGAACGGCCCACGGCGGCGAGAGCCACTCGCGGATCTCGCGCGAGGCGTGTGGCAGCGTCATGTCGCCGCCAAGCGGGACCACGCAGTAGCGGTACTCGCGCTCGCCGACGCACTGCGCGCTCGGCGTCGCGAGCGCCGGTCCCGCGTGCCCCCTGCGCTCCGGAAGATCGCCGCGCGAGAGGAACCCGACCGCGCGCAGCAGCGTGATCGCGATGGTCCGTCCGTCGTGGAGCACCGCGTATTCGCGAAGGCCGTCGACGCCGACGGCGAGGCCGCGCGTCGCCCCCTCGACCGCGACGAGATCGTGGAGAGCGCGCTCGGCGGTCGGCCGCTCGATCCAGCCCGGGCGTGGCGCGACGCGGGTCTCGCGGTCGAGCCAAGCGAACGCGGCCCCGGCCCGATGACTCAGCGAGCGCGTGCCGGTCTCGCAGAGAACGCGCAGCCGGTGATCGCGCGCCTGATTGTCGACGACGAGGCGCACATCGACACGCCGCGCGCCCGCGTCGAGCGAGACCTCGGCACGTACGGCACACGGAACGAGCTCCGGCGTGCGCGCGAGCCGGTCCTCACGCAGACCGGCGGGCAGCCGCAGCACGAGCTCCACCGTCACGGTGGCACGATCGCCGGCGACCGCGGTCCGCAGCGTCCCGCTGAGATCGCGCGACCCGAGCGTGGGACCCGCATATGAATAGGTGTATTCATCACCGCGGTCGCCTTCGTCGAGGAGCGCGCCGTGTGGCCCGGAGCGCTGGCCGGTCTTGCGATCGATCACGGCGAACGTTCCATCCAGCGCGACCTCGACGCGGAATGCCTCGTTCTCGATGACCCCATCCTCCGGCGAGGACACTCCCGACCGGTCGACCCGCCTGGCCGGCGAGGTGCCGAGGGCCGCGCAGCGCACGCGCGTGGGTACTCCCTCGAGCGACACCACCGCATCCCGCTCCCACGGCACCGCGCTCCACACGACGCTCGCGCCACCACTCCCGGCAAGCTCGCGCTCGAGACGCGTGGCGAGCGCCTCGCCGTCCGCGCGCACGCGTGCGAAGCGCGGCGCCATATCGACGTCATGAACGGCGTCGATCGAGCAGCCGCAGATCGAATCGTGTGGATGGTTCTGCAGCAGCGTGCGCCACAGCGAGCGGACCTCATCACGCGCGCGGCCGCCGGTGAGCGCGTCGAGCGGCTCGCAGCGCTCGAGGAGCAGCCGCTCGCACGCGACGTTCTCCTGCTTGATCCAGACGCGCGTCGAATTCACGCCGCGGAGGATCGGCCGGTAGCGGCCGCGCACCATCTCGCCGACGACGGTCCCGCGCGGCTGGGCGACGGCGGCCTCGTACTCCTCGAGGCTCGTGATGCGCACGTCGATGCTCGGCGCCAGCTCGTGCAGGACGCCGACCGCCTCGGGCAGCCGCGGATACGCGTCGACGTGATCGTCTCCCACCATGAAGAGGAGCGTCGAGCCATTCGCGTAGGCCGTCGTGACATCGAACAGGCGGCCGAGGCGGCGACGGAGCCGGGCGCGAAGCTCTGGCGCGGTCTCGGCGACATCGCCCACGAGCTGCAGGCCGCCCGAATAGTGGTCGACGAGATGGGTCGCCAGCACGCGATCGCCCGACGGCGCCTGCCAGCGGAACTCCGCCCCGACACGCTCGCCTTCGTCGCCGACACCGCGCGAGAAGATGTAGCTGCTGTAGCCGAAGCCACGGAGCAGTTGCGGCGTCTGCGCCGGATGGCCGAAGGGATCCGCGACGTAGCCGACGCGTGTCGCGCGTCCGAACGTCGCGCTGACACGCAGGCCTTCCTGGAAGTTGCGGAGCAGGGATTCGCCCGACACCAGCAGGTTGTCGGCAAGCACGTACCACGGTCCGATGAACAGGCGCTCGGCCCGGACCAGCGCCTCGAGGCGCGCACGGTCAGTGGGCCGCTTCTCGAGATAGTCCTCGGCCCAGATCGTGTGACCGTCGAACGTGAAGGACCGGAACGCGGGATCCCGTTCGAGGAGGTCGAGCAGCTTCGACACCATCGGCACGAGCCGCGCGCGATAGCCCTCGAAGCGTTCGTACCACTCGCGATCCCAGTGCGTGTGCGGGACGACGAAGGCCCGCCAGCGCGCGCGACGACGCAGGAGCGCGACGGCGAACGGAGTGGCGAGACCGGAGACCGTGCCGATGAGCGCGCCCGCCAGTACGTCCAGCGGGTAGTGCACGCCGACGGCGACGCGCTCGAACGCGACCGCGGCCGCGAACAGCAGCGCCGGGAGGCGCCATGCAGGCGCGACGTGGCCCAGCGCGACGGCGGCGCCGAACGCGAACGCCGTGTCGCCCGATGGGAACGAAAAGGTCGTCGGCTCGGTGACGAGCGTCGGCGGAAGATCGAGGACGACCGTGAAGGGTCGCGGGCGGCGGACGACGAGCTTCAGCAGCTCCGCCGCGAGCCATGCGTCGCACAGGCCGAGGTACACCGTGAGCGCGCCCCAGAGCGCGCGGCGGCTTCCCCAGCGCGCGCGCACGACGAGTGCTCCGGCGACCCACCACACCAAGGCATTCCAGTTCAGATAGGCGGTGGCCACGGCGAGCGCCGCGAGCAGGCCGTTGTTCGCGACGGCGGTCACGATGGCGACGAACACCTGGCGGTCGGCGGCGAGGAGGCCCTCCATCAGCGGCGGACGTGCCGCCAGACAAAGAGCCCGACCGCGGCAACGATGGCCGCAGCGACGGCGTAGTCGAGCCCTTTGAGCGAATGCTTGAGATCGAGCCAGTGATCGCCAAGCTGCATCCCGCCCCAGACGAGGAGCATCACCCACGGGATCGCGCCGAGGATCGAGAACAACGTGAAGCGCCACAGCGGCATGCGCGCGATGCCGGCGGGAACGGAGATGAAGGTGCGGACGATGGGCAGCATGCGCGAGAAGAACACCGTCGCCTCACCGAACCGGGCGAACCAGCGCTCCGCGAGCGCCAGGTCGTGAGCGCTGATGAGGACGTATCGGCCGTATCTCTCGACGAGAGGCCGACCGCCATATGCTCCGATGGCGTAGCTGGCGAGGGAGCCGAGCGTGTTGCCCAGGACCCCGGCGAGGACCGCGCCCCAGTAGCTCCAGGGCGACGACGTCAGCGGCTCGACGAGCCCGCGCGAAACGCTCCATCCAGCGAACGGAAGGATCAGCTCGGATGGCAATGGGATCGCGCAGCTCTCGATCGTCATCGCGATGACGACGCCGACGTAGCCGAACCGCTCGTAGAGCGATTCGAGAAATGGCAGAACGATCGAGTCGATGGCTTCGAGCACGCCGGTATGATGGCCTCACGACGGGAAGGGTGCGTGAACTCGAATTGGAGGGACGCATGCCTGACGATCACATGACACTCGACGAGCGGCTCCGCGACGGGCTCACGAAGATCGGCTCGGCCGACATCGTCGTGGGCATCCCGAGCTTTCGCAATGCGGCGACCATCGGACACGTCGCGACGACCGCGGCCGCGGGACTGCGGGAGCATTTCTCCGGCGCGCGCGTCGCGATCGTGAACGCCGACGGCGGCTCGGAGGACGGCACGCCCGATCGGGTCGTCGCCGGCGCATCCGGCGTGCCCGCCGCGGTCGGCCGGTACATCGGCCCCCCCGGCAAGGGCTCCGCATTCCGCGCGATCTTCACCGCCGTCGGCATGCTCGGGGCGCGTGCGTGCGCGGTCGTCGACAGCGACCTGCGCAGCATCACGCCGGAGTGGATCGGGCGTCTGGTGACCCCGGTCACGAGCAGCGACGCCGACTACGTGACGCCGCTGTACGCGCGGCACAAGCACGACGGCACGATCACGAACTCGGTCGCCTATCCGCTCACGCGCGCGCTCTACGGGCTGCGCGTGCGGCAGCCGATCGGCGGCGAGTTCGGCTTCCGCGCCGACCTCGCGCGCGCATTTCTCGACCAGCCGGTGTGGGACACCGACGTCGCGCGTTTCGGCATCGATATCTTCATGACCACGACGGCGATCTCGCGCCGGGCGAAGGTCGCGCAGGCGTTCCTCGGGGCCAAGGTCCACGACCCGAAGGATCCCGCCGCGGATCTCGGTCCGATGTTCACGCAGGTCGTCGGCACGCTGTTCCGCCTTGCCGCCGACAACGAGGCCATGTGGACGAAGGTCCAGGGCTCGCAGGACGTCCCCGTCATCGGCGACGTGAAGCCGGTCGAGCCCGAAGCGGTCCCCGCCGATCCCGCGCGCCTGCGCGAGAAATTCGCGGCCGGCAGGGCCGAGCACGAGGCGGCCTGGGCCGAGATCCTCTCCGCGCGCGTTCCCGACTCCATCGATGGACGCTCGTGGGCGCGCATGGTCTTCGATCACCTGGCGGCCGCGCTGCGACGCCCCGCGACGAGCGAGCAGATCGCGCGCTCGCTGCTGCCGCTGTATCAGCTGCGGACGGCGTCCTTCATCGAAGAGGTGGCGAAGATGACCACGGCCCAGTCCGAGAGCGTCATCGAGGACGGCGCGCGCGCCATGGAGGAAGAGAAGGTCCATTTCGTCGCGCGACGCGAGCAGGAAAGAGCGCGGAGCGCGTCCACCGCGTGAGCGTATCGCTCAAGGAGGACGCCCTCGTCCTCATCACGGAGAACGACGGCTCGCTCGCGCTGGGCAGCGCGAGTCCCTTCGGTCTGTACTACCACGACACGCAGTTCCTCTCGGGCTACGCGCTGCGCGTGAACGGCTCAGCGCCGATCCTCCTATCGGCGAACACGGAGCAGAACTACGTCGCGACGTTCCAGCTCATGCGGTCGGAGGGCGCGACGCTGGGGACGGCGCGGCACGCGGCGGAGGCGCTCTCGATCCGTCGAACGCGCTTCCTCGCGGACGGCATGCGCGAGCGCATCGGCGTGCTCAACGCCAACCCCGGACCGGTGCGCGTCGCGCTCGAGCTCGAATTCGAGGCGTCGTTCCGCGACATGTTCGCCGTGCGCGGCCGCCGCGCCGACGCCACGACGCCGCACGAGATCAAGCGCGGCGCGCGCGAGGGCGGCATCGTCTTCGAACGCGTCGGCCGCGACGCGGTGCGGCGGACGACCGACATCACGATGCGCCCCGCGCCGGACCGAATCGACGGCAACGTCTTCCACCTGGAGCGCGAGCTGCCGCCGCAGGGCGTGCTCACGATCGAGCTCGCGGTGATCCCGCGCGAGGATGGCGCGGGCGCCGCACCCTCGCCGGACCGCTTCGATGACGCGATCGACGCCCTCAACGCGCGGTACCGCCGCTTCCTTCGCGGCTGCGCCCGCTACACCACGAGCTCGGAGACGCTTGACGAGGGCCTCATCACGCGGAGCGCGCTCGACCTGCGTGCCCTCCTCGAGTTCCACGACAGCGGTCCGTACCCCACCGCGGGGATCCCCTGGTATGCCGTGCCGTTCGGACGTGACGGTCTCATCTGCGCATACCAGACGCTCGGCTGGAATCCGGACGTTGCCCGCGGCACGCTGCGGCTCCTCGCGAAGTACCAGGGCCAGAAGGTCGACGGCTTCTCCGAGGAGGAGCCGGGGAAGATCTTCCACGAGCTCCGCCGCGGTGAGCTCGCGCGGCTCGGCGAGATCCCGCACCGTCCGTATTACGGCTCGGTCGACGCGACGCCGCTGTTCGCGTTCCTCGTCGCCGACACGGTGAAGTGGACCGCCGACCGCGAGTTCTGGCGCGAGCTGCTGCCGGCGGCGGAACGCGCGCTCACGTGGTGCGACACCTATGGCGATGCCGACCGCGATGGGTACGTCGAATACGGTCCGCACGGCTCGGACCTGCGAAGTCAGGGCTGGAAGGACTCGGCGCAGTCGCTGTCGGATCCCGACGGGACCTGGTCGAAGCTTCCGGCCGCGCTCGTCGAGGTCCAGGCCTACGTCTACGCCGCGAAGATGGGTCTCGCCGACCTGTACGCGCTCGACGGCGACGCGGCGCGCGCGGATCGGCTCCGCGGTGAGGCACGCGAGCTGCGAGAACGCTTCGAGCGGGACTTCTGGATGCCGGCCGAGGGCTGCTACGCGCAGGCGCTCGACGGCGACAAGAAGCAGGTCCGCGCGGTGACGAGCAACGCCGGTCACGCGCTCTGGTGCGGCATCGCGAGCGCGGACCGCGCGGCGGCGGTCGTGCACCGCCTCATGACGCCCGACATGTACACCGGCTGGGGCATCCGCACGCTCTCGAGCACGTACCCGACGTACAACCCGATGAGCTACCACAACGGCTCGGTCTGGCCTCACGACAACTCCCTCATCGCGCAGGGGTTCGCGCGCTACGGCTTCCGCGAGGAGGCCGCCGAGATCACGAGCGCGCTCATCGAGGCCGGACGGCGGTTCCCCGACGCGCGCCTGCCGGAGCTCTTCTGCGGCTTCCAGCGCGACCTGCGCTTCTCATCGCGGCCCGCGGACTACCTCGTTTCGTGCATCCCGCAGGCGTGGTCGGCGGGCATGGTCTTCCTCTGCCTGCGCACGCTGCTCGGACTGACACCGGATCTCGCGACGCAGCAGCTGCTCATCGATCCCGCGCTGCCGGCGTGGCTCGAGCGCATCGACGTACGCGACATGGAGGTCTTTGGCGCTCGCATGACGTTCCGCGTGCGCCGCGGGACGAAGGGTGACCACGTCGCCGGCGGCCAGGGTCGCCTCGCGCAGACGAAGACGGCCGCTCCGGCGTGACCCGCGGCATCCGCCGCGTCCTGTTCGTCCATTACACGACGCCGGCCATCCTCGGCGGCGTGGAGCAGGTCATGGCCGCGCACGCCGCGGCACTGCAGGCCGCCGGACGAGAGGTCGCGGTGCTCGCCGGACGCGGCGGCACGCTGCCGCGCGGCGTGCGAGTGATCCGCGTCGGGGAAGCCGACTCGCGCCACGCCACGGTCGAGCGCGATCTCGCCGCTCTCTCGCGAGGCGTCCGGCCGCCCGAGCACGACGCGCTCGTGAGGCGCCTCGAGGCCAAGGTCCGTCCACACGTGGAGCGCGCCGACCGCGTCGTCGTGCACAACGTGATGACGATGCCGCTGAATCTCGCGCTCACGTCCGTGCTCTCGTCGCTCGCGCGCGAATACCCGGGGCGCTTCATCGCGTGGACGCACGACATCTCGTACTTCGATGAGCGCTATGCGGCGCTGCGGCACGCCGGCGATCCCTGGGATCTCGTCACGCGAGCGGTCCCGGGCGTGCGCTACGTCACGGTATCGGCGGAGCGCGCCATGCAGCTGTCACAGCTCACCGGGCTCGCGCGCGACGAGATCGAGGTCGTGACGAACGGCATCGACGTCGGCCAGGTCCTGGGGCTCGCGCCGACCGGTCTCCATCTCGCGCAGCGCCTCGGTCTCTTCGAGGCGGAGCCGCTGCTTCTCCTGCCGGTGCGTCTCACACGGCGGAAGCGCATCGAGGCCGGGATCGACGCGACCGCGGCTCTGCGTCGGCGCGGCCATGCGGCGGTGCTGGTCGTGACCGGGACCACCGGACCGCACAACGCCGCGAACCAGGCGTACCTCGCCGAGCTCGCCGAGCGTGCCAGGAACGTGGAGGGCGTTCATCTTCTCGCGGCGCTCGGGATACGTCTCAAGTACGGCACGGTCGTCGACCTCTATTCGCTCGCCGATGTGCTCGTGTTCCCGAGCGAGAGCGAGGGCTTCGGCATTCCAATGCTGGAGGCAGGCTTGCATCGCATGCCGATCGTGTGCAGCGACATCCCCGCGCTGCGCGAGACCGGCGGCGACGACCCGATCTACGTCCCCGCGAACGCGAGCGGAGAGCTCATCGCCGACGCGGTCGAGCGCGCTCTCGACACGCCGGTGATGCGCATGCGGGCCCGCGCGCGGGAGCACGCGTGGCCGCGGGTCCTGCGCGAACGCGTCCTACCCGTCATCCTCGGACCTGAGGCATGAAGTGTCTGGTGGTGGTCGTCGATCCCGAGCGCGACCGGTCGGTCGTCGATCTCGCCCTCGCGCTCTCCGCCGGCGACGAGGTCATCCTCGCGTCGGTCATCGAGGTGCCCGAGGGCGATGCGCTCGCGTCCGTGCAGCCCGAGGCGCGGCGCATCCGTCGCTCGCTCGATCAGCTGGTGCGGGGCCAGACGCACGTGCGCACGCTCGTGACCGTCGCGCGCCAGGGCTGGCACGCGGTCCAAGAGGCGGTGGCGAACGAACGACCCGACCTGATGCTCATCTCCTGGCGGCGCCCGGGATGGGACCTTCTGGGCACGACGATCGAAGACGTGCTCCGAGCCCCGCCCTGCGACATCGCCGTGGTGAAGGGGCCGTTCTCGCGCGCGCGCCGCGTGCTCGTTCCCGTGCGCGGCGGCCGGTACGCCGACCTCGCGGCCAGGGTCGCGATCGGCTGGGCACGTGCGCGCGCCGGCAGCGTGACCTTGCTCCACGTCCGCGCGCCCGGGCGCCGCACGCCGACGCTGTACCAGCTGCTCGGCGAGCGCGCGCTGGACGATCGCGTCGATCGCCTCGTGACGCGCACCGGCGATCCCGCCGAGGTCATCACCGAGGAGCTCGCCGAGCACGACGCCATCGCCTTCGGCGCGACCGGCCGGCCCGGTGAGGAAGATCCGCTCGGGCCCGTCGGTCAGTCGATCGTCGCCAGCGCGCGCGCGGCGATCGTGGTGCGCACGGCGACGCCGTTCGCGCCGAGCGTCGTCGTCGCGCAGCCGCCGCTGCCGACCGACCGCGCGGAGCGGAGCCGCGTCATCGGCGAGCTGGTCGACAAGTGGTTCGTCCAGAACACGTTCAGCTCCAGCGAGTTCGCCGATCTCCGCAGGCTCGTCGACGCGAAGGAACGGCAGAACGTCCGCATCTCCGTCGGGCTACCAACGCTCAACGAAGAAGCCACGCTCCGGAAGGTCATCCGCGCGATCCGTTCGCGCCTCATGGAGCGGATCCCCCTAGTCGACGAGATCGCGGTCATCGACTCGGACTCGGACGACCGCACGCGCGAGATCGCGCTCGACGAGGGCGTGCCGGTGCACATCCACGGCGACATCCTCCCGGAGTTCGGCGCGCGCCGCGGCAAGGGCGAGGCGCTGTGGAAGAGCCTGCACGTGCTGACCGGCGACATCGTGGTGTGGATCGACACCGACGTCACCGACACGCACCCCAAGTTCGTCTACGGCATCCTCGGCCCGCTGCTCCTCCGTCCGGATGTGCAGTATGTGAAGGCGTTCTACCAGCGGCCGCTGCGTATCGGCGGTGAGCTCCAGGCCACCGGCGGCGGCCGCGTCACCGAGCTCTCCGCGCGACCGATCCTCAACCTGTTCTTCCCGGAGCTCTCCGGCATGGTGCAGCCGCTGTCGGGCGAGCAGGGAGGCCGCCGCGCGCTGCTCGAGCAGCTACCGTTCTTCACCGGTTACGGCGTCGAGACGGGTCTGCTCATCGATACGCTGCGGCGCGCCGGGCTCGGCGCGATCGCGCAGGTCGACATGAAGCACCGGATCCACCGCAACCAGGATCTGCTCGGCCTCTCCAAGATGAGCTTCCAGATCCTGCAGGTCGCGCTCAAGCGCGTCGGCGAGAGCTACGGCGAGCGGATCTGGGAGGAGGCGAACGCGACGCTCAAGCTCGTCACGCAGGGCGAGGGCGGCAAGCTGCACCTCGAGATGCACGACATCGCGATCGCCGAGCTGCCGCCGATGGGGACCATCCCCGAGTACATCGTCGCGCGCCGCAGGTGAAGGTCTTCCGCACCGTCGCGGACGTCCGCACCTGGCGCGCGGGCGCGGGTCGCGTCGGCTTCGTTCCGACAATGGGCGCGCTGCACGCTGGGCACGCCTCCCTCATCGAGCGCGCCGTGCGCGAGACGGATGCGGCGATCGCCTCGATCTTCGTCAACCCGACACAGTTCGGCCCGAACGAGGACTTCGCGGCCTATCCGCGCCGCGAGGCCGAGGACCTCGCGCTCCTCGAGCAGCACGCCTGCGCGGCCGCGTTCGTGCCCCCGGTCGCGGAGATCTACCCGCCCGGCGACGCGACGCGCGTCACACCGGGACCGATCGCGGCGCCGCTCGAGGGCGCGGCACGGCCAGGCCATTTCGTCGGGGTCGCCACCGTCGTCGCGAAGCTGCTCGCGATCGTGCGCCCCGACGTCGCGTTCTTCGGTCAGAAGGACTTCCAGCAGCTGCGCGTGCTGCAGACGATCGCCCGCGACCTGCGCCTGGGCGCGGAGATCATCGGCTGCCCGATCGTGCGCGAGCCGGACGGCCTCGCGCTGTCATCGCGCAACGCGTACCTCACGCCGGAGCAGCGCCGCGACGCCGTCGCGCTGTCGCACGGTCTCTTCGCGGCACGCGAGCTGTGGGAGCGCGGCGAGCGCGACCCGCGGGTGCTGCGCGAGCGCGTGCGCGAGCTCGCGGGCAGCGAGGCCGTCGCGCTCGAGTACGTCTCGGTCGCCGATCCGCTGACGCTCGCGGAGCTCGACGCGCCCAGCGAGACCGCCGTGATCACGCTCGCGGCGCGCGTTGGCAAGGCGCGGCTCATCGACAACGTGCTTCTGGGCATGGACGTGGCGGATCTGCGGTGACACAGCGCGCCCTGCTCGTCGCGTTCAGCGTCGCCCACTTCGCGCATCACGTGACCAACAGCCTCCTCAGCGCGCTGCTGCCGTTCATCCGTGACGCGTTCGGCCTCTCGTATCTCGAGTCTGGTTTCGCGGTCACGGCCTACACGATCGCCTCGGGCGTCACGAACGCGCCGTGGGGCCTCCTCGCCGACCGCGTCGGCGCCCGCCGCGTGATCGTCTGGGGACTCGTTCTCATCGGCCTCGCCAGCATCGCGATCAGCGGTTCCGCGAGCTACTGGCAGCTGCTGCTCGCGCTCATGATCATGGGCATCGCGAGCGGGACGTACCACGCGCCCGCGTCGGCGATCATCGCCCAGACGTTCTCGCGCGCGCGGCGCGGCCTCGCTCTGGGAACGCACACGACGGCGGGCCACCTGTCGTTCTTCGCCGCTCCACTCGTGGCCGGGACGCTCGCCGCGGTGGGCACGTGGCGTACGCCGTACCTCGTCTTCGCGGTGGCGCCGATCGCGTGCGCGCTCATGCTCTGGCGCGTCGCGCCGCCGGGGACGCGCGCCGAGGGCAGACACGAGTGGCTCGCAACTTTCCACGAGATCGCGGCCGTGGCCCGGAAGATCGGTGGCCTCGTCTCACTGTCCATCGTGTTCCAGGTCCTCCTGTCCGCTGCCCTCGCGTTCCTGAGCCTGTACTTCGTCGACGCGCGCGGCATCTCGCCCGCCGTCGCCGCGGCGCTCTTCGGCGTGCCTCAGCTCGCCGGCCTCGTCGGCGCCCCGCTCGCCGGAACGCTCTCCGACCGCTTCGGGCGGCCGGTCGTGCTCCTCCTCGGTCTTGCGATCACCGGGCCCGCGTCGTGGGCGCTCGTCACGCTGCCCAACGAGCTCCTCGTCGTCCCGCTCCTCGCCCTCGGGCTCTCGCTCTCGGTGCGAGCAACGACGACCGAAGTGCTCATCGTCGACAACACGCCGCCCGAGCGCCGGTCCACGGTGCTCGGCACCTATTACCTGGTGAACCAGCCCGTCGGCGGTATCGCCGCTCCGATCTTCGGCGTGATCGCCGGCGCAGTGGGGATCGGCGCGGCGTTCTCCGGGCTCGCGCTCGGCTTCGTCGCGCTCTCGATCCTGGCGCTCGCGTTCGCGGCACTCGGTGGGCGGCCACGCCCGGCCTGAACCCGCGGTAGCCCCGACCGGTAGGAGAACCCAGCGAAGACTGCACACGAGCGGGAGCTCGCTCCCGTCTCCGGCCCTGCGGATGACCGTCCGCTGCGGCGGCGTGCGACGAGCGGTCCACGGGAGGTCCGCATGTCGCCGCGCCTATCGCTTCCGCTCATCGCCACGTTCGTACTCGTGTCATGCGCGTCGCCGCAGCCGGGGGCACAGGCGAGCGCCACGCCCTCTCCCGCCGCGTCGGCGACCGCGACGAAGGCGCCGTTGCCATCCGGTGCGCGACGTTTCGCGGTCGTGCCCGCCGCGTCGCAGGCGACGATCCGCGTGCGCGAGCAGGTCGCCGCCGTGCCCGCGCCCGGGGACGCGATCCTGAGCACGACCGCGTTCAATGGCGCGCTGGTGCTTCTCGCGGATGGCACGTTCGCGTCCGGCTCGATGCTGGCGGTCGAGCTCGACACGCTGAAGAGCGACTCCGATCTGCGCGACGAATGGATCAAGTTCAACACGCTCAACACGCGCGTCTTTCCTCGCGCGGAGTTCACACCGTCGCGCGTGACTGGGATCCCCATGCCGCTCCCGGACAGCGGCGAGTGGGACGCCACGATCGAAGGCACGATGAAGATCCACGGTGTCGAGCGGCCGCTGGCGTGGCCGGTGAAGGCGACGCGGTCGGCGAGCGAGGTGCGCGTCCGCGGCGTCACGGTGTTTAAGTTCGGCGATTACGGCATGGCCGTCCCCGCGAATCGCCTGATCCTGTCGGTCATCGACGAGGTGCGACTCGAGATCGACGTTGTCGCGCGCGACGACTAAGTTCGGGCAGGAAGAGAAAGAGAAAGGCGGGGCCTAGTGCCCCGCCCTCTTTGTTCTGCCGCTGCAGGCTTCTCGAGCGTTACCGGTGCGCGGCTGCGGGTGTCGTCCGGACATCCGCGACCCACGCCGGCGGACCACCGCCCGCCGTCACGTCCTCCACCCACGCGGGCGGACCGCCATCGGCCTTCACGTCGGCGACCCACTCGGGAACGTTGGCGTTCTCCTCGCCGGCGCTCGTGTCCTCGTCCGTCACGGCGTCTTCGTCGGCCGCGTCTTCGTCCGCACCCGCGGTCTCGACGAAGGCCGGCGGACCGCCGTCGGTCTTTACGTCGTCGACCCAGGCGGGCGGGCCGCCCTCGTCCTTCACGTCCGAGAGCCACTCCGGCGGCTCGTGTGCGTACGCGACGGCCATGCTCACGACCAGCCCGGCGGCCGCCGCGATGACGGTAAAGATGCGCATGATTACTCTCCTCCGGTGGTGCTTCACTCGCTAACGGCCAGGCGCCGGCGGACATTTGGCGCCGCGAGCCGTCGACCGGGTCGCTAGGCGGCACGTTCCGCGCCGAGCGCCGAGACGAGCACGGTCATGGCTTGATTGAGCGGCGCCGCGACGCCGCGTCGCTCACCTTCGCGGTGCACGGCGCCGCAGATCGCATCGATCTCGGTCAGGCGACGCGCCTGCACGTCCTGCAACATCGACGAGCGGTTCGGGCCCGTGAGACGCGCGACCTCGCGCCAGCTCCCCCGCGCCTCATCCTCACCGAGCGGGTTGCCGGCCGCGGTCGCGACGCGCGCGACCTCGGCGGCGAGCGCGTCGGCGATACGAGCCGCCGCGGCGTCCGCCGCGAGCTCCGCGTTCGTGTAACCGAGAAGCGCGGTCGTCGGATTCATCGCGGCGTTCGCCGCGAGCTTGCGCCACACCGAGGGCCAGGCATCGTCGACGACGCTCACGCCCATGCCTCCCTCAGCGAGCCGTGCCGCGAGCCCATCGAGCGCGCGGCGCGCGCCGTCGCGCGACGGTCGTCCGAGCTCGACCTTCCCTGGTCCGGTCGCGTGCAGCGTCCCATCCTCAAGGCGCGCGCCGACGTAGATGACGCCGACCGCGACACGCGCCTCGCCCACCGCCGCGGCGAGGATCTCGTAGTTGCCAAGCCCGTTCTGGATCGTGAGCACGACGCCATCACGCGAGACGACGCGCTGCGCGATCTTCGCCGCCCAGGCCGTGCCGGGCGTCTTCACGCAGATGACCGCGGCATCGACGCTCGGCCCGTCCGGCCGTAGCGGCGCGCGCGTGCGGTCGATGGGAACGACCTCGGCACGGCCGGCGAGGGCGCGCTCGACGACGTGGCCGATCGCGCCCATGCCGACGATCGCGACGCGCGTGGTGGCTAGACCGCCTTCGGCTTCGGCCGCGCGGGTCCCTCCCGCAGCGACGCGAGCTCCGACTCCTTCATGGTGAAGCTGTGCTCCGCGTCGGGGAAGCGGCCCTCCCGGACGTCATTGTCGAAGGCACGAAGGGCGTCGACGACCGCGGTGCCGATCTCGCCGTAGCGCTTGGCGAACTTCGGCTTGAAATCGCCGAAGAGGCCGAGCACGTCGTGAAGCACCAGGACCTGGCCGTCGCAGTCGACGCCGGCACCGATGCCGATGGTGGGGATCGAAAGACGCTCGGTCACCATCGCCGCGACCGGCGCGGGGATCGACTCGAGCACGATGGAGAACGCGCCCGCGTCCTCGAGCGCGACCGCGTCGTCGATGAGCCGTCGCGCGGCACGCGCGCTCTTCGCCTGCGTCTTGAAACCACCGAGCTGCGCGACGCGCTGCGGCGTCAGACCGACGTGGGCCATGACCGCGATGCCGTTGTCGACGAGCGTGCGTACCGTCGCGACCGTCTCGTGGCCGCCTTCGATCTTCACCGCATCCATGCCCGCTTCCTTGAGGAAGCGTGCGGCGTTGCGCAGCGCGTCGGTCGGCCCGGTCTGGTACGACCCGAACGGCATGTCACCGATGAGGAGCGGCCGCGAGGCGCCCCGCGAGACCGCGGCCGCGTGCCGGACCATGTCATCCATCGTCACCGGCACGGTGTTCGGATAGCCGAGCACGACCATGCCGAGCGAATCGCCGACGAGGATGACATCGATGCCGGCTTGCTCCACCAGGCGCGCGAAGGCCGCGTCGTATGCGGTCATCATCGTGATGCGCTTGCCGTCGCGCTTCATCGCGACGAGCTCGGGGACCGTGACCTTCTTCGCGATCGCGGGCGCGCCGCCATACGAGGAACCCGCGGAAGGATGCTTCGCGTCCATTTCGAACCTCCGTCCAGGCCGGCTATGCCGGTCCCGGCGTCACCGCAATGCTAGCGCCGGCCGACTATCTCGCAGGTTTCATTCCAGCTCATCGATCACGCCGGGCAGGAGTGCAAGATCGCGCAGAACGCGCGTGGGCGCTGTCTCGAGCGTCTCGCCGTGCCGATCGATGAAGACCGTGCGGTAGCCGAGGGCGGCCGCCGGCCGCATGTCGTGGTACTGGCTCGCACCGACGTGAACGGTGTCCTCGGGCGTGACGCCGGAGCGCTCGGCGAACATCCGCCAGTGTCCCGGCGCCGGTTTGTAGCTGCCGCAGTCCTCAGCGGTCACGACCAGATCGGGCTCGAGACCGAGCTTCGGGATCGAGGTGGCGATGAGGTCGCGGTCCACGTTCGACAGCACCGCGATCTTTCGGCCGCGGTCACGCAGCTCGGCGAGCGCGCGCGGCACCTCGGGAAAGGAACGCCACGACGCGAGCGAGTCAGGCAGCGGCGACGGCGCGCTGACGCCGACCGACTCGAGCAGACGGCGTCCCGCCTCGTCGAGGACGTCGCGATAGCGGCGATACGAGTCGCTTTCGACCGCGGCTTCGGTCGCGATGTACCGGCGGGCGAGCTCGCCGCGCTCGATGGGCGCTGCGAGGAGCGGACGCAACGCGTCGGTGATCCCGCGCTCCCAATCGATGAGTGTGCCGTAGCAGTCGAAGGTGACCCAGCGGATCGGCACGCGCCGACGATACGGCTAGCGCGGAGTGAAGCGGGTCACGCGATCCGGCCAGTGGCGCCGGGCCCACTGGACCAGAAAGGACCGGATCTCGAGCGAGCGGCGGGCCGGCGTCTCCGACGGCTTCGCCACGACGGTCTTGCGATCGGCATCCACGGCAGACCTCCTTCACCAGGATCGCTGGAGCATCCGCTCGGGACCGATGCAGCACCACACCGGAGCGCACGCTGTGAATGCCACAACGTCTACGGACCGAGTGTCGCGGAACCAGCATCGACTTAGAGTCACGCGATGCGTCGGAGCGAGCTCGCGGCACTCATGCAGCGCACCGAAGGTGTGGAGATCACCAGCTATCTCGTCGCGGATCCGCGCGCCGCGAGGGAGGGCGGCGTTCGCGTCAGCCACGCCGGCGGCCTCGTCAGCTGGACGATGGCGTCCACTGACAACGGCTTCCTCAACCGCGCGCTCGGATTCGGGACGATGTCCGAGGCGACTCCCGCGGTGCTCGACCGCCTCGAGCGCCGATTCGCCGCCGCGGGTCGCCCGCCGCGCATCGCCGTCGCGCTGGGGCCGACGCCGCGCAGCGCGCTTCGGCTGCTCGAGCGCCGCGGCTACGCGCCGGAAGAGGGCACCGAGGAGCACATTTACTGCTACGACCGAGCGCGCCTGCCTCTGGCGCGAGCCGTCGACGGTCTCTCGATCGAGCGCGTGCGGCCGGGCGGCGCGGCAGAGTACGCGACGATCGCGTTCCGAAGCTTCACCGATCGCGGACCGTGGTTCCGCGGCATCGTCGAGTCGCTGGTGCGACGGCGCGCGCGTGGCCGCGCGCTCAGCGCCTACCTCGGTCGCATCGACGGCATCGCCGCCGCGACCGGCATGCTGTTCGACGTGCGGCCGGTCGCGGGCCTCGGGAACGGCAGCGTCCTGCCGCGCTTCCGCGGACGCGGGATCCAGAGCGCGATGATCGCGCACCGGATGCGCGAGGGAGCGGCGCGCGGGCTACGCATCTTCTTCGGCCAAACGCAGAACCCGGTCTCGGCGCACAACCTCGAGGAGCTGGGATGGCGACTCCTCTATACCGAGATCGACTGGGTCAAGTCAGCGCGCTAGGCGCTCCGCGAGCTTTGCGACGAGGCGGCGTGCGACCTCGGTCTTCGCGAGAAGCGGCAGCTGCTCGACGCCATCGGCGCTCACGAAGGTCACGCGGTCGGTGTCGGACCCGAACGCGGATCCCGGGTCGCTCACGTCATTCGCGACGACGAGGTCGAGCTTCTTCTCGCGCAGCATGCGCTCTGCCTCGGCGGTCGCATCGCCGGTCTCGGCCTTGAAGCCGACGACGATCGCGCCTGGGCGGCGTGCGGCCACGATGGCCTTCAGGATGTCCGGGTTCTGCGTCATGCGCAGCTCCAGCTCCTTGCCGGCGTCGCGCTTCTTGATCTTGCGCTCCATCGTCTCGATCGGCCGGTAGTCGGCGACCGCCGCCGCCATCACGATCGCGTCCGCGCTCGGCAGGAGTCCGAGCACCGCG
>JBKPCZ010000128.1:0-29356 GCA_046727665.1 Chloroflexota bacterium | reverse complement strand
ACCATGGCCTCCACGTGGTCTTCCTCGTTGAGCGCCGGGAAGAAGAACGAGAGGCTCCCAAGTCGTGCGGACAACGCAGCGCAAGGTTAGCGTGTTGCCTCGGGATGACGTGGAGCGACCGCACGATCGCGACGGGACTCGCGGCCGCGGGCGTCGTGGCCTACGTCATCGCCGGGCTCGGCGTCACCACCGACTACGACTACTACGGACGCCTCGCGCACGCGTTCCCGCAGGGCCAGTGGTGGCTGAGCGAGGCACCGCCGTGGCTCAACGAGCTCGTGCCGTGCGGTCCCGGCCGCTGGTGCGTGGTCTATCCGCCGCTGCCGGCGATCCTCGCCATGCCGTTCGCGCTCGTGCTGCCCGCGACGCTCGCGCAGGTGCTCGTGTCACGGATCGCCGGCGGCGTTTCCGCGGGGATCCTGTTCGTGGCGCTGCGGGCGTTCGGCGCGCCGCGCGCGGTCGCGATCGTGGGTGCGTTGCTTTCGACGTTCGGGACCACGCTGCTCTTCTCGAGCGTCGACGGTCGCGCGTGGTACGCGGCGCACGCCGTCGCGATGCCGTTCCTGTCGGCCGCCCTCCTGTTCGCGGCGCGCGGCGAGCGCGCCTGGCTCGTCGGAGCGTGCATCGGGCTCGCCGCGCTCGCGCGCCTGCCCGTCGCCGCGGCCGCTCCGGCGCTCGCGCTGCTCTTCGCGCGCCGTGCCGACGTCTCGTATCCGCGAGCGCTCGGCGCGATCGTGCTGGGCGGTCTTCCGTTCGCGTTCGTGTACGTCGGGTACGACCTGCTGCGTTGGGGCTCGATCTTCGACTCTGGGTACGTGCAGCTCACGCAAGGCGACGTGTTCTTCACGCGCGGGCTCTTCTCGCCGTTCTACCTGCCACGGCACTTCTATGCGATCTTCCTCGAGCCGCCCGACTTCGTGGACGGCACGCCGTTCTTCCTGCGGCCGCGTGGCATCGGTATGGCGCTCTTCCTCACGACGCCGGCGTTCCTCTGGCTATTCGCGGGCCTGCGCGGACTGCGCCGCGAGGTCGGCGTCGCGGCCGTGGCCGCGGCGGCGCTGCTCGCGCTCGTGCCGGACATCTTCCACGGGACCGTCGGCTTCCAGCAATTCGGCTATCGCTTCTCGCTCGACGCGCAGCCATTCCTCGTGACGCTCGCGCTCGTCGGTGATGCCCGCGCCGGCGCCACCTGGCGCTCGCGGCCGTCATGGCTCTTCATCGGGATCGTGATCCTGTCGATGGTCATCAATATCTACGCGACGATCGCGATCACGCGGTTCGACTACTGGCAATGACGCGCCGTGCGGAGGCTCTGCCCCCGCAGACCCCCGACACGACCGCCGATCGGCGGGCGCATCTCGCGATCGCGGGTCTGATCGCGGTCGGGGTGGCCGCGCGGCTGCTGACGCTCCGCTCTCCCGGTTTCGTGACCGACGTCGGCACCTTCCAGGCCTGGGCCGAGCACCTGGTCCAGGTCGGCCCCGGCGCCTTCTACGCGCCGGACTACTTCAGTGATTACCCACCGGCGTACCTGTACGTGCTCTGGATCCTCGGCGCGCTGTTCGATGGCGAATTCCTGCGTCTGGCCGTGAAAGCGGCGAGCATCCCGGCCGACGTCGCGATCGCGATCGGTTCAGCGGCTCTGGTTTGGAAGCACGCCGGTCGCGCGAGCGCCGTCCTTGCCGCGGGGCTGTGGATGTTCGCGCCCGCGGCGATCTTCGCCGGGCCCTACTGGGGCCAGATCGACGCCGTCGGCTCGGTACCGCTGTTGGCGGCGCTCGTCGCGGCTGGCTACGGACGCTGGGGCACCGCCGGCGTGCTCGCGGCCGTGGCCGCGCTGGTGAAGCCGCAGTTCGGGATCGGAGCGATCGTCATCGTCGCCGGCGCGCTCATCCAGCTCTCGCGCGAACGCGAGTGGCAGCCGCTCGTGCGTGCCACGGTCGCGGGCGCCGTCACCACGCTCGCCCTCGGTGCGCCGTTCCGCTCGGGGCCGGTGCAGCTGTTCGACCTCGTACGCACCGCGACCGAGACCTACCAGTACACGTCGCTGTACGCGTTCAACATCTGGTCGGTCTTCACCGACTTCTACCAGAGCGACAGCGGGCTCTTCGCTCGCGGCGCGGCGCTCCTCGTCCTAGGCCTCCTCGCGTCGTGCATCCCGCTGTGGTGGCGTCGCGACGTCGCGGCGTTCCTCGCCGCCGGCACCATCGCCGCCTTCGCGTTCTACTTCCTTCCGACACGCGCCCACGAGCGGTATCTCTTCCCGGCGCTCGTGCTGCTGCTGCCGCTGGCCGCGCTGCGCGCGCGCCTGCTCTGGCCATACGTGACGCTCTCGTTGCTCTTCGCGCTCTCGCTGTACTTCGCGTTCACGCGTTACGACGGGATCCACTTCGGCGGGCCGGCCGTCGATCTGAAGACGCCCGCGTGGCTCGAGGCGACGCTGTTCGCGCGCGGCGGCCAGATCCTCATCGCGCTCCTGATGATGGGCACCGCGGGTCTCGTCTCCTGGCGACTGGCACGCGGTGAAGCGCGTCTCGAGCCTTCGCTCGACCTGGCGCTTCCCCTCGGGCCCGCCGCGCGGGCGCCAGAGCCCGCGCCTGCGGTCGCCACGTCGCGCGGACCGTGGCGCCTGCCAGCGGCGCTCGGACCGGGACGCGTGCCGACGCGTCGTGACCTGTCCATCGCCCTGCTGATCGCGCTCGCGGTCCTGCTCACGCGCGGGTATCGCCTCGACCACCCGCGGGACATGTATTTCGACGAGGTCTACCACGTACGCACGGCGTTCGAGCTCCTCGCGCAGCGCGACCCATATGAGTGGACGCACCCGCATCTCGCGAAGGAGATCATGGCGCTCGGGATCCTTGCCTTCGGTGACGACCGCGTCGTGGGCCGCGAGCCGCTCGCCCACGCGAACGTCGTCGCGTTCGCGGTCGGTCCGGACGGCACGCGTGCCTTTGCCGGCGCGGACGGCGTCATCGCGCTTCGCGCGCGCGACGGCGCGGCACGCGACATCGTGAAGGGCGCGCTCGGCGTCCGCGCCATGGTCCTCGATCGCGACCGCGCCGTCTGGGTCACCGAGACGGAGCTCTTCCAGAGTCCGGTGACGGAGGCGCCAAACAACTCCCAGATCCCGCGGGCGAAGCTACCCATGAGCGGCCCGGTCACCGCGCTGGTGTCCTCGGGCGGTCGCATCGTCGTCGCGACCGGGACGGGCGTCGCGATCTACACCAGCATCGACGCGGCGCCGCTGGTGCTGCAGACCGGCGCGGTGGCAGTCGCGGCGAACTCCGACGGGACCGAGCTCTATATCCTCGACTCGCGCGGGGACATCCACGTCGTCGATCCGGCGACCGCGAGAGAGACGCGCCAATTCCCCGGACTCGGACCCGGCCGCGCCATCGCGTATGCACAGGCGCCGAACAAGATCTTCGTCGCGCGCGCCGGCGCCGCGACCCTCGACGCCTACAGCCTTCCCAGCGGCCAGAGCGAGACGGTGCCGCTGGGCAACGCGCGGACCGGATCGTTCACCTCGGGTGCGACCGCGCTCATGGTCATCCCCAGGACGCAGTTCCTCTACGCGCTCGATGCCGGAAAGCTGGTCGTCGTCGAGGTGCAGGGCGTGTCGCCCTTCGCCGCGATACCCGTGTCGGGATCGCTCCTCGGCTTCGACAACGACGACGACAAGCTGCTCGTCGCCGGGAGTGGGGGCGTGGAGCGCGTGGAGACCGGACGTCACGCGATCGCCTGGCGCCTTCCCGGCGTCGTTCTCGGCGCGACGCTGGCCTTCTTCCTCGTGCTGCTGGCGCGGCGGCTGTTCGCCTCCCCGCTCGTCCCGCCCTTCGTCGGCGCCGCCGTGCTGCTGGACGGGTCGATGTTCGCGCAGGCGCGCATCGGCATGAACGACATCTACGTGACGACGTTCATCGTCGCCGCGTGGTACTTCATCGTCGCCGCGCATAACCCTCGCCGGTCGGCCGTGGTCGACCTTCTCGTCGCCGGCGTGCTGCTGGGACTCGGCGTCGCATCGAAGTGGGCCGCGGTCTACACCCTGGGCGGGGTCTTCGTCCTGGCGGTCGCCGTGACCACAATCGCGTACGAGAGGGGCCGGCCGGGCACGGGCGGGCCGCTCGACCTCTTCGCCGGGCGCGGTCGCAACGCGGCGCTGCTGTTCGGCACCTTCGCGGTGATCCCGCTGGCCATCTACCTCGGGAGCTACGTGCACTGGTTCGGCGGACCGACGGCCCCGTACGGCTGGAACCTGTGGGAGCTCACGCAGCAGATGTACTGGTACCACAGCTCCCTCACTGCGCCGCACTGCGCGGGCGCACCGTGGTGGAGCTGGCCGCTGGATCTCAAGCCGGTGTACTGGTACTTCGGACAGAGCACCGGCGGCACCAACGGCTACATCTACGACGCCGGCAACATCGTCCTGTTCTGGGGGGCGCTGCCCGCGGCCGCGCTCACGATCGCGCTCGCGATCCGCACGCGCTCGCCCTCGCTCGGCGTGCTGTCCCTGGCGATGCTGACGCAGTACGTCGCGTGGATCCCGATCTCACGCGTGCTGTTCTTCTATCACTTCTTCACCGTGCTGCCCTTCTATCTGCTGTGCCTCGCGGCGATGCTCGCCGTGCTGTGGGAGCGGGAGCGCCAGCGGAGGGCGGTGCTGGTCTTCCTCGGCGCGGCCGCCATCGCGTTCGTCATCTTCTATCCGTACGTATCGGGGGTCCCCATCCCTGGCGAGCTCGGGAGCATCTACGAGATCCTCCCGACCTGGCACTACGACCCGGCGTTCTATCCGACCGACTCGTGCCCCACGCCCGTGAGCGCGAACGCGCTCACGGCGGCCACCGTGACGGCGGCGTGGATCATCGAGGCCGCTGTCCTCATCGCTGCCGTGGGTGTCGCCGTCGGAGCGCCCGCGGCGCGGCGGCTGCTCGCGCGCATCGGGTTCTAGGGACTCGCGCTCGGCGACGGCTCCGCTGTCGGCGTCGGCGTCGCGCTGGGCGAAGGCGACGGCGACTCGGTCGGACTTGGCGACGCGGACAGGCTCGGCAATGGCGATGCGGTCGGAACGGCGGAGCTCGCCGCGAACAGCACCGCGACCGCGCCGCCGACCGTGACCAGGATGAGCAGCGCGAAGATCGCGAACGCGGCCGCGCGCCCGGCGGTCGCCGCGACCGTGGCGCGCCGGCCGGGCGAGTGCACCACGACCGTCACGTTGTCCTGGCCGCCGCGCGCATTCGCGAGATCGACGAGTGCGCTCGCGGCGACCCGCACGTCCTCGCCGGTCGTGGTGGAAGCGATCTCCTCCGGCGTGACGTGACGCGTGAGACCGTCGCTGCAGAGGAGGAGCCGATCGTCCGGACGCAGGCTCTGGACGAAGATGTCGGGCTGGATGCCACGCGGATCTCCGGCGAAACGGGTGATCGCGTGCTCCACCAGTCCGGAGTGGTCCTCGGTGAGCTGTTGGCAGATGCCGTCACGGATCAGGTACGCGCGGCTGTCGCCGAGGTTCGCGATGATCGCCTCGTCGGCGCGGACCGCAGCCGCCACGATCGTCGTCGCCGCGTCGCGATGACCGGATGTACCGGCCGCGCGCAAGACCGCGGCGTTCGCGTCGCGCATCGCCTCCGCGAGCGCGTCGCTCGTCGCGCGGTCCGCCGGCGCTCCGAAGAATCGCGTGCCGAGCTCCGCGAGCGCGGCGTCCGCGGCGATCTCACCCCCGCTGGATCCGCCGACGCCGTCGGCGACCGCAAGGAGGGTGATGTCGCGCCCCTCGCGCACGAGGTAGCGATCCTCGTTCCCCTCGCGCACGCGGCCCGTATCGGTCCTCACCCCGGTCGCCACGCGCATCAGTCCTTCCCGCCGCAGTCCTTGCCGCTCACAAGGAATAGCTGGGCGGTCGTCCCCGGCCGCACGGCCGTCCCGGGCTGCGGATCCTGGCGCGCGACGCTGCAGGCCTTCCCGCGCGCGAGTGGATCCACCTGCCACGGGATCGGACAGCGAAAGCCGGCCGCGCACAGGATCCGGCCGGCATCGGCCACGTCCATGCCGACGACGTTCGGCGTCACCGCGGCCACGGACGCCGATGGCCCGGTCGTCGGGCGCGCGTCCAGCGCCCGGCCCTGGAACGACGCGAAGATCGCGAGCGTCGCGATGAGGACGGCGACGATCGCGAGGAGCGCGAGCGTGGTGTCGACATGGAACTCGCGCGGCGATGTGCGGCGCAGCGGGCGTGTCATCGCCGGCAGCGGGCCCGTCGCGTCGTCGCGCTCAGAGGCCGCGAGGAGATCGCGCGCGAACGCGCCGGCGGTCGCGTAGCGCGCCTGCGGATCGCGCGCCAGCGCTTTCGCGACGACGGCATCGAGCTCCTCGTTGATGCCGACGCGTGCCGAACGCAGCGAGGGTGGCCGCCCATCCAGGCGCAGGCGTAGCAGGTCTTCGGTGTCCATCTCGGCGTTCGGCGGCCTGCCGGTCATGAGCTCGTACGCCACGAGGCCGAGGCTGTAGATGTCGCTCCGCTCCGTGGGCGCGTGGCCCTCGATCCGCTCCGGCGCGATGTACCTTGCGGTCCCGATGAGCTCGTGCTCGCGCGGGCCGCGCGCCGCCCGCGCGATGCCAAAGTCCGTGAGCTTCGCAGATCCCTGGTGGTCCACGATCACATTCGCCGGCTTCACGTCGCAGTGGATCACGCCCGCTTCGTGCGCCGCGTCGAGCGCGGCTGCGATCTGCGCGATCAGGCGCGCGGCCTCGTGCGGCTGCAGCGGTCCCCGGTCGGCGACGACATCGCGCAGCGTACGACCGCGCACGAGCTCCATGACCATGAACGCGTCGGCGCCGTCCCGACCCTCGTCGAACACGGTCACCACATTCGGATGGAGCACCGCCGCGGCGCGCCGCGCCTCGTCGGCGAAGCGTTCGCGGAACGCCTCGTCGGCGCTCGCGCCGAGGATCTTGATCGCGACGTCGCGCCCAAGGCGCTCGTCGCGCGCCTGCCAGACCTCGCCGGCGCCGCCCTCGTCGATGCGCTCCACCAGCCGGTAGCGCTCGGCGAGGAGGCGTCCTTCCTTCGTATCGTCCCGCGTGGTCGCCGCGCGACCGTCGTCGGGTGGCATGCTCGTCATGGCCGCAAGGCTCAGGCCAGCGCCATCAGCATGGCGAGCGCGGCTTCGTACACTCGGTCGTTGCCCGCGATCGCGAGCTCCTCGCCGAGGAGCTCGCGAATGCCGAGCGCCGGAAGTGGCACGATGCGCTCCGCGCGCACCACGCCGTCCACGATCGCGGTCGCCGTGACATGCCGCGCGTCCGGCGCGCGCTTGATCACGAACTCCGCGGTCTCGTTGCCGATCGCGGCCTGGATGCGGACGCCCGAGAGATCGCCGGGGTCGAGGCCGCGTTCGAAGCGCGGTCGCAGCCGCACCATCACCGGCGCTCCATCGGCGCGCGCCATGCGGAACAGCAGGCCACCGGCCTCCGAGGGCGCCAGTGCCTCGACGGGTCGCCAGGCGAGACGCGAGGCCAGCCAGCCGAGGAGCAGAAGGGCCTGCGACGGATGGATGTCGCGCCCATCCATGTCGACCGCGAAGCCGGCGCGTATGCCGGTGACGCCATCGAGGAACGGCCGCCAGCCGGGCACGTCGAAGAACTGCGCGATGAGCTCGCGCCAAGCAGTGAGTCGCGCCCAGTTGAGATCCGTGATCCCGACGTGCAGGCGCCGGAGATGCGCGACCTGCGGCAGCGTGCGGTCGGCGCGCGCGAAGTCGGCCGAGTCCACGATGAGACGGTCGGCGAGCCGGACGAGATCATCGAGGTGCCGCGCGTCGCTCGGCGGCGTTCCCGTCCACCACAGGAAGACCGGCAGGTCGGGCACGAGAAGCGGGATCACCACGCTCGCCACGCGCTCGTCGAAGTCGCCACGCACGCGCGCGAAGACCTGCTCGTACAAGACCTGCCGCGTCGCGTCGCCCTGCGGCACGTGGCAGTGGAGCTGCACCGATGCGGCGATGCCCTCGCGGTCCCGGTCTCCGAGGATGACGATCGCCCGAGACGGATGTCGCAGCGCGAGCTCCGCGACCGTGGTCGCGGCGCGCCGCGCGTGGCTCTCGCGCTCTGCGTACACGACGAGGTTGAGCACCGACGCGCGCGCGAGCGCGAACCCCTGCTCCCGCGCGTGCGCGACCGCGGCGCGCCTCAGCCGGGCGAGCTCACGCTCGATCGCGCCGATCGTCGACGCGCGCGCCCCCCAGAACGCCTCGTCCACTTTGATCATGGTCGGCGCCACGTGCGCCCGTCGCGAGCGATAAGCGCGTCCGCCTGCTCGGGTCCCCAGGCGCCCGCGTCGTACATCGCGAGCTCGTGGCCCTCGCGCCAACCGGCGATGATCGGATCGACGAACGCCCACTGCTGCTCGACCTCGTCGCGCCTCGTGAAGAGCGTCGCATCGCCGCGGAGCGCGTCGAGGATGAGCGTCTCGTACGCGTCGGGCGCATCGACCATGAACGACGCTCCATAGCCGAAGTCCATGTTCACCGAGCGGATGCTGAAGCCCTGGATCGGCACCTTCGCCCCGAACGTGAGCGAGATCCCCTCGTCGGGCTGGATGCGGAGGACGAGCTCGTTCGCCTCGAGCTCGGCCGAGGCTTTGTGGGTGAAGATCCGATGCGGTGCGACGCGGAAGCGGATCGCGATCTCGGTGGTGCGTTTCGGCAGCCGCTTGCCGGTGCGGACGTAGAAAGGCGTGCCCTCCCAGCGCCAGTTGTCGATGAAGCACTTGAGCGCGACGAAGGTCTCCGTCTGCGAGTCCGGCGCGACACCGGGCTCTTCGCGGTACCCGCCGACGCGCTCACCGGCGATGAACCCGGGACCGTACTGTCCGTGCACCGTCAGGGAAGCAACCTCGTCCGGCGGGATTGGTCGCAGGGCGCGCAGCACCTTCACCTTCTCGTCGCGGACCGACCGGTCGTCGAAGGCCGCCGGCGGCTCCATGCCGACGAGGGCGAGAAGCTGGAGGAGGTGGTTCTGCACGATGTCGCGCATGGCACCGGCGCTGTCGTAATAGCCGGCACGTTCCTCGATCCCGATCGACTCGGCGGCGGTGATCTGCACGTGGTCGACGTATTGACGCGTCCAGATGGGCTCGAAGATCGCATTCGCGAAGCGCAGCACGAGGATGTTCTGCACGGTCTCCTTGCCGAGGTAGTGGTCGATGCGGAAGACCTCGTTCTCGCGGAAGACCTCCTGCACGACGCTCGAGAGCTGCATGGCGCTCTGCAAGTCGCGGCCGTACGGCTTCTCCACCACGACGCGCGACCATCCCGTCTCGCCGCGCAGACCGTGGGCGCCGATCGCGCGGATGATCGGCTCGTACGCGGCCGGCGGCGTCGCGAGATAGAAGAGCCGGTTCCCGCTGGCGCCGATCTCCGCGTCGGTACGCGAGAGCACGCGCCGCAGCTCGTCGTAGCTGCTGTCGTTCGGCGTGGCGATGTAGTCGATCGAGCGCGCGAAGGCCGCCCAGACCTCCTCGTTGATCGGCCGGGTGCGGCTGTGCTCCGCGACAGCGTCGTGCAGCTCGGCGCGGTATTCCAGCGCGGTCATCGCCCGCCGAGCGGTGCCGATGACCGCAAAGCTCACCGGCAGAAGCCGCTGAAGCGCGAGGTTGTACAGCGCCGGCATGAGCTTGCGCGCGGTGAGATCGCCCGACGCCCCGAAGATGACGAGACACGCGGGCTCGGGCGTGCGCGCGAGCCGGAGACCTTCGCGAAGCGGATTGGCGGCAGTGACGGTCACGCTGGCTCGAGCGAGATCGGCACGTCGATCGGCGGTGCGATCTGCGGGGCGATCAGCGTGGCGGGCGCCAGGGCGATCGGCGGGACGGGCGCGGGTGACGCGGCCCTACGAGGAGACAGCGGGCGCATCGCGAACGAGAGTTGAGACCGCGGTACGAGCGTGCCGAACGAAGAGTGTGCGGAGCGGGCCCGTTTCGAGAGAGCGATGCGCCCGCTGGCGATCCCCGCGGCAGGACCCGCGCCCGCATGCGTCGCTCGCTGCGACGGCAAGCTCATTTCTTGACCGCGTGGCCGCCGAACTGGTTGCGGAGCGCGGCCGCCACCTTCATCGCGTACGAATCGTCCTGGCGCGAGGTGAAGCGCGCGAACAGCGAGTGCGCCAGTACGGTGGCGGGGACGTCGTGCGCGATCGCCTCCTGTATCGTCCAGCGCCCCTCACCGGAGTCGGCGACCCAGCCCTTGATGTTCGCGAGGTCCGGGCCTTCCTGCTCGAACGCGCGCTCGGCGAGCTCCAGGAGCCACGAGCGCACGACACTTCCTTGCATCCACACCGTCGCGACGCGCTTCATATCGATGTCGAACTCGCTGGCGTGGATGAGCTCGAAGCCTTCGCCGTAGGCCTGCATCATCCCGTACTCGATCCCGTTGTGGACCATCTTGATGAAGTGGCCAGCGCCGCTCTTGCCGAAGTGCGCCCAGCCGTTCGGGGGCGCGAGCGTGTCGAGCACCGGCGTCACACGCTCGACCGCGCGCGCGTCACCGCCGACCATCATGCAGTAGCCGTTCTCGAGACCCCACACGCCGCCGGAGACTCCGACGTCCAGGTAGTCGAATCCGAGCGCTCGGTACTTCTCCGCGCGCCGGATCGAGTCCCGGAAATACGAGTTCGCACCGTCGACCAGGATGTCGCCCGCCGTGGCGTGCTTCGCGAACTCATCGAGTGTGTGATCGGTGGCCTCACCCGCCGGCACCATCGACCACAGGACGCGCGGCGCGGGCAGCTGTCGGGCCATCTCCTCGATGGTGTAGGCGCCGACCGCGCCGCCGGCCTTCGCCTCGTCGACCGGACCAGTGCTGCGGTTCCCCGCGACGACGCGATGCCCGCCGCGCACCAGACGCGTGACCATGTTGCCGCCCATCCGGCCAAGTCCGTACAGCCCGATCTCCATGCCGTCACCCCCGACCGGCCGAGGATATCCGTCCGCGCGGCTCGCCTTGCGGTAGGGTGTGGTCGTGGCGACCGTGAGCGAGGCCGCGACGCGCCTTGATCTGTACCGCTCACTGGCGCGTCAGCTGCGCGCCGACAGCATCCGCTGCTCGACCGCCGCCGGATCGGGGCACCCGACGTCGTCGCTGTCCGCGGCGGACCTCATGGCCGTGTTGCTTGCGGGCCATTTTCGCTACGACTTCGAGCGGCCCGATGCGCTCGCGAACGATCACCTCATCTTTTCGAAAGGTCACGCCTCGCCGCTCGTGTACGCGATGTTCCGCGCCGCGGGCGCGATCGACGATGCCGAGCTCCTGACCTTCCGCAAGTTCGGCTCGCGGCTCGAAGGTCATCCCACACCGGTGCTGCCCTGGGTCGACGTCGCGACCGGCTCGCTCGGGCAGGGTCTGCCGATCGGTGTCGGTGTCGCTCTCGCGGGCAAGCGGCTCCTCGCGGCGCCGTTCCGCGTCTGGGTCGTCGTCGGCGACAGCGAGACGGCCGAGGGATCGATCTGGGAGGCGTTCGATCTCGCGGGGCACGAAGGCCTCGAGAACGTCACCGCCATCCTGGACATCAATCGTCTCGGGCAGCGCGGGCCGACGGAGCTGGAGTGGGATACCGGCGCGTACGCGGCGCGGGTGAAGGCGTTCGGCTGGGACCCCATCGTCATCGACGGGCACGACCTCGCCGAGATCGACGACGCGCTGGGTAGCGCGCGGTCCGCATCGCGCCCGACGGCGATCATCGCCCGCACGGTGAAGGGCAAGGGCGTGTCCTTCCTCGAAGACAAGCCGGGTTGGCACGGCAAGGCGCTCGACGCGGAGCAGGCGAAACAGGCGCTCGCGGAGATCGGCGACGAGCCGTCGCGGGCGTTCGAGGTGCCGTCACCGCCCGCGTGGCGCGCCGCGCCCCTAGCGCCATCGAAGACGCCCGAGCTCAAGCGATACAGCGAAGCCGTTGCGACGCGCAAGGCGTACGGCGAGGCGCTCGCGGCACTCGGCGCGGCGCGCGCCGACGTCGTCGTGCTCGACGCCGAGGTGAGCAACTCGACGCATGCCGAGGACTTCAAGAAGACCGCCGCGGATCGCTTCTTCGAGATGTACATCGCCGAGCAGCGGATGGTCGCGGTCGCCGTCGGCATGCAGGTCGTCGGCTTCGTACCGTTCGCATCGACCTTTGCGGCGTTCCTCACGCGGGCATATGACTTCATCCGCATGGCCGCGATCTCGCGCGCGGACATCCGTCTTTCCGGCTCGCACGCCGGCGTCTCGATCGGGGAGGACGGTCCGTCGCAGATGGCGCTCGAGGACCTGGCGATGATGCGCGCGGTCCACGGCAGCACCGTGCTGTACCCGTGCGACGCGAATCAGACTGCGAAGCTCGTCGCGGCCATGGCCGACCTGCCAGGCATCTCCTACATCCGCACGACCCGCGAGAAGACGCCCGTGATCTACACCCCCGATGACCAGTTCCCGATCGGCGGAAGCCGAGTCGTACGCGGCGGCGGGCCTGACGATCGCGTCACCGTCGTCGCCGCCGGCATCACCGTGCACGAGAGCCTGAAGGCGGTGGACGACCTCGCGAAGGCAGGGGTGAAGATCCGCCTCATCGACGGGTACTCGGTGAAGCCGCTCGATGCTCGCGGCATCGCCAAAGCGGTCCGCGACACGGGTGGCCGGCTCGTCGTCGTGGAGGACCACTGGCCCGAAGGCGGTCTGGGCGATGCGGTCCTGTCGGGGCTCGCCAGCCTCGGCGTGAAGGACATCGCGCTGCGGCACCTCGCGGTGCGCGACATGCCCTCCTCGGGGAAGCCGGCGGAGCTCCTGGACGCGGCCGGGATCGCGGCGCGCGACATCGCTGCGGCGGTCCGCGCTCTGCTCGAGTAGGCATGGCGCGCACGCTGACGCTGACGGGGCTCTGTCTCGTTGCCGTCGCCAGCATCGGCTTCATCGATTTCCTCACCGGACCCGACTTCGGGTTCTCCCTCTTCTACCTCATCCCGGTCGTGATGGCGGCCTGGTACCTCGGCCGGGTGCCGGGTGTGATCCTCGCCGTCGCGGGCGCGCTCGCGTGGCTCGTCGCCGACACCGCGAACCGCGGCGCCGTCTCGCTTCCAGCATCGATGTGGAACGGGTTCACGCGCCTCGTCATCTTCATCGTGATCGCCCTGCTGCTGGATCGGCAGCGCACCAGCGCGTCACGCCTCGAGGACGTCGACCGCCAACGCGACGACTTCCTGCGGGTCCTCGATCACGAGCTGCCGCGGCCGGTCGAAGCCATCGCGGCACTCGCGAAGAAGCTCGACCAGAGCACGCCAGCGCACTCGGAGGATCACGCCACCGTGCAGGAGCTGCAACGTCGCGCGCAGGAGCTGCAGTTCCTCGCGCGCGATTTCGTATCGCTCGGACGACTTCAGAGCGAGCGTCTGCTCCTTACGCGAACGCAGTCGGATCTCAACGAGGTCGTGCGCGACGCGGTGCGGGCGATCGCGGACAAACAGCGCGTGATCATCACGCTCGGCGCCGAAGCGCCGATCGTCTCCGCCGACGTCGATCGCCTGCGCCAGGCGATCGAGAGCGTCGTCCGCAGCGGCCTCCAGCACTCGACCGAATACGTGAACGTCGCGGTGCGGCTCGACGCGCAGTCCGCCTGGGTCGACGTGAGCGACCGCTCGCGCGTTCCGCTCCGGGCGGAGGATCGTGCTCTCTTCGACGATCCCGGGCGCGCCGAGGACCCGCGAGCCGTCGCGGTCGCCGATCGTTTTCTGGGCCTCGAGCTCGCCCGCCTGCTGATGGAGGCGAACGGCGGATCGCTCGATATCGAGAGCCCCTCCACGCTCGGCTCGCTGGTGCGGCTCCGGCTTCCGCGCGTCACGCGTCCACCGCTCATCCGTCCGGCGACGGCCTAGCGGTGCTGCGCGAGCCGCTGGCGATCCCCTTGCGTGAGGCACGCGCGCCGCTGGTGCTCGCGCTCGACATCGGCACCTCGGGGCTGCGCGTCTTCCTCTTCGACGTGCGTGGGCGACCGATCGTTCGCTGCATCGCGCACGCGGACCGGCCGGTGCGCACCTCCGCCGACGGCGAGGCCAGCGTCGATGCCGACGAGCGCGTCCTCGCGGCGTGCGGCGCGATCGACGCCGTGCTCGAGAGCGCGGGCCGCCGCGCGGAAGAGATCGCGGCCGTTGCCGCATCCACGTTCTGGCACAGCCTGCTCGGCGTGGACGCGCGCGGCCGTCCGACGACGCGCGTGCTCACCTGGGCCGACACACGGGCGCGCGGCGCGGCCGCCGCGCTCCGGCGCGAGGTCGATCCGAGGACGACGCACGCGCGCACCGGCTGCGTGTTCCACGCGTCGTATCTTCCGGCGAAGCTGCGATGGCTCCGCGAGCACGAGCCGGACGCCTACGCGCGCACGAAGTGGTGGATGTCGCTGGGCGAGTACCTGTATCTGCGGATCCTCGGAGCGCGACAGGCGGCACACGGGATGGCCTCGGCCACGGGGCTGTACGACCAGGGCGCCCGGCGCTGGGACCGACCGCTGCTTTCGCACCTTCGCCTGGGCGAGGAGACCCTGTCGCCGATCGGCGATGCGCCGCTGGGCGCGATGCGACCGGCCTTCGCGCGCCGGTGGCCGGCGCTCGCCAACGCGAAGTGGGTTCCCGCGATCGGCGACGGCGCGTGTTCGAACGTCGGGGCGGGCGCGGTCGGTCGCGACACCGCGGCGCTCTTCCTCGGCACATCCGGCGCTATGCGCGTGGTGTACGCGACCGACGATCCGCCCGTGGTAGCGGGCGGCTGGACCTACCGGCTCGACGCGTCCCGCGTCGTCGCCGGCGGCGCGCTGAGCAACGGCGGCAACGTGCTGGGCTGGGTCGCGCGCGCGTTCCCGGACGTCGACCTGCCACGCGCGCTCCGCCGTGCGCCGCCCGACGGATCGCTCGTCGCGCTTCCGCTTCTCGCCGGCGATCGCAGCCCGACGTGGAACGACGCGGCGCGCGCGGCGGTCGCCGGCATCGGACTCGGCACGACGAGCGAGGACATCGCGCGCGCGCTGGTCGAGGGCGTGGCGCAGCGGGTCGCGCGTTTGTGGGAGGTCACGAACGGCGCGATGCCTGGCATCGACCGCGTCATCGCGACGGGCGGCACGCTCCTCGCGCTGCCCTGGCTCATCCAGCTCTTCGCGGACGCGATCGACCGGCCGGTCGTGATGAGCCTCGCGGGCGAAGGGTCGGCCCGCGGCGCGGCGATCACCGCGCTCGAGCGGATCGGCGCGGTCCCCGACATCGCCTCGGTCCGCTCGCCCCTCGGCCGCACATTCCGACCGCGCCCGGCCGTGGGGGCGCGTCTTCGTGCGGGGATGGAACGGCAGCGGCAGCTGGAAGAGGCTCTCGCTCCGCTGATGTCATGATTGGGGCGCCGTAAGCGGAAGGGGGACGCCGTGGAGATCCTGATCGCGCTCGTCGTCATCGCGCTCATCGTCCTGTTCGTCGTCGGTCTGTACAACCGCCTCGTCACGCTGCGTCAGCGCGTGCGTGAGGCGTGGGCGGATATCGACGTCCAGCTCAAGCGGCGCCACGACCTCATTCCCAACCTCGTCGAGACCGTCAAGGGCTACGCGGCGCACGAGCGCGGCGTCTTCGAGAACGTGACGCGAGCGCGCGCGGCCGCGGTCGCCGCCGGCCAGACCGGAACGCCGCAGGAGCGCGCCGTCGCAGAGAACCAGCTCACCGCCGCGCTGCGAACGGTGTTCGCTGTCGCCGAGAACTATCCACAGTTGCAGGCCGTCCAGGAATTCAAGGATCTGTCGGAGAACCTCACCGCGACCGAGGACAAGATCGCGTTCGCGCGGCGGTTCTACAACGGCAACGTCCGCGACTACAACACCGCGCTCCAGACGGTGCCGACGAACATCCTCGCGGGCATGTTCGGCTTCACGCCCGAGCAGTACTTCGAGCTCGCCGACGCGACCGAGCGCGAAGTGCCGAAGGTGTCATTCAGCTAGCCCGAGTGGCCGCACCGCCGTCCCGGCTCAACATCTACGACGCTGTCGCCGCGAACCGCTGGCGCACCGCCGGGCTCATAACGGTGTTCACCGGCATCCTCGTCGCCCTTGGGTACGTCGTCGGCGAGGTGTTCGCGCCGGGTGGGGGGATCGCCATGGTCCCTGCTGCGCTCGGCCTCTCAGGCGTCTCCGCAACGGCGTCGTACTTCGCCGGCGACAAGCTGGTCCTCGCGCAGAGCCAGGCGCGCGAGCTCGCACCGGGCGAGGAGACGCAGCTGCGGAATATCGTCGAGACGCTTTCGATCGGACTCGGGATCCCTCCGCCGCGTATCTATCTCATCGATGACACCGCTCCCAACGCGTTCGCAACCGGCCGCGACCCAAAGCACGCGTCGATCGCCGTGACGCGTGGCCTCCTCGACAAGTTGGACCGCACCGAGCTCGAAGGCGTGGTCGCGCACGAGCTCTCGCACGTCGGCAATCACGACATCCGCGTGATGCTTCTCGTGACCGTGCTCGTGGGCACAATCGCGCTGCTCTCGGACTGGATGCTCCGCTCTTTCATGTGGGGCGGTGGTCGGCGCCGCGACCGCGACCGCGGTGGCGGCGGCATCATCGTCATCATCGCGATCGTGCTGGCGATCCTCACGCCCCTGATCGCCTCCCTCATCCAGCTCGCGGTCTCGCGGCAGCGCGAGTACCTCGCGGACGCATCGGGCGCCCTGCTCACCCGTTTTCCACCTGGCCTGTCGAATGCGCTCCGCAAGATCGCCGCGGACAAGGAGGCGCTCGAGGTGGCGAACAAGGCGACCGCATCGCTCTACTTCGCGAATCCACTGAAGGACGCGCCGCGCGCCATGGATGGCCTCTTCGACACGCATCCGCCGATCGCGGAGCGAATCCGTCGCCTCGAGGCGATGTAGTTGAGGCGATGTAGTTGACGACGGCGTCGCCGACTCCTCCATCCGACGGTGCAACGGAGAAGCCACCCGAGTCCGCACCTCCGCCGGCACCTCCGCCCGCGCCACCAGCCGCTCCACCGTCCGCTCCGGCGTCAGCCGCCCGGGGCTCTGCCCCGCTTCCGCTGAGCTACGCGGCGATCATCGCCGTGCTTCTCGTCGTCGCGGCGATCGGGGGTGGCCTTGCCGTCGGCACGGTCGCCCGCCCGCGCGCGACACCACGGGTCCCGACCCCCACGCCGACGGTCGCGCCGACGCCGACCCCGCTTCCGACGACCGATCCGGCGGTCTTCCGGCAGACGCTCTCCAGCGGATGCGCGACCGAACAGGGTCTCTGGGTCGTGGCGAACGGTGGCGGTCTCGTCCGCTACGACGGGAAGGACTGGTCCCAGGTCGACGGAACGCTGCGCACTCTGACGAACGCGTCCTGCGACGAGAGGACGGTGTACGCGGTGGGTCCCGTCGGCGCGGTGCTCATCGTCGACGACCGCGCTCGCTCGATCAACGCCTTCGACGTGACGGTCGAGGATCTTAGGGGCGTCGCGTCGATGCCGACGGGCGCGATGGTCGTGGGCACCGCGGGGACGGTCATGCTGCTGTCGGGCGGGGCGTGGCAGCCGTACGCCAGTGGCATCGAAGAGGATCTCAACGCCATCGTGGTCTTCGACCTTAACTCGGCGTGGGTCGTGGGCTCGCAGGGCATCAGCTATCGCCTCGAGGTCGCGGGGTGGCGCCCGATCCCGACCGGCGCAACGGTCGCGCTGCGAGCAGTGTCCGCGACGAGTCCGCAGAGCGCCGTGGCGGTCGGCGACGCCGGCACGGTCCTTACCTTCGATGGCACGTGGAAGCCGGTCGAGACCGGCGTCACCGCGAACCTGCGATCGATCGCCCGCCTGGGCGGCGCGGAGTGGATCGTCGGCGATGCGGGGACCGTCCTCGTGCTCGACGCCGCCGGCGGAGATCACACCGCGCCGCCCACCGCCAAGCCCGCGGCGAAGTTCGACCTCGCGACGAAATGCGATCTCGCGAACGTCTTCGCGACGGCCGAGGACATCTGGGTCATCGGATCGTCCGGATCGCGCAGTGGCGTCTGGCGCATACGTGGAGACAAGGTCGTCGAGAAGTGGGGAGAGTGCTGACGGTCGCCGTTCAGCCGTGTCCAGCGGGGCCGCTCAGCCGAGACCGCTCGCACACCCGCTCTCTCGAAACGGGCCCGCTCGGTGGTTCCGTCGAAAGTCGGCTCATATCGCGGGCTCGACTCTCGTTCGCGGGCGTGCTCGCGGTCTCGTCTTCGTTTGCGCTTCGCTCGCGGGTGCGCTCGCGTTCTCGACCCTCGCTCGCGGGTGCGCTTACGTTCGCTGCCGTCCTCAATGTCGTCTCCTCGACCCGCCTCTCCCTAGACTCCGGGCATGTCTTCGCCTCCGCTTGAGGGAATCCGTGTTCTCGAGGTCGGCAACTACATGGCGGGTCCGTTCTGCGGCATGCAGCTCGCGGACCTTGGCGCCGACGTCGTCAAGATCGAGGATCCGCGTGGCGGGGACCTGTCGCGGCGTCTCGAGCCGCTCGTCGACGGAGAGAGCGGCAACTTCGTGCGCATCAACCGCGGCAAGCGCAGCGTCGCGCTCGATCTGAAGCAGGACGCCGGCGCGGAGATCTTCCGGCGTCTCGCCGCGCGCGCCGACGTCGTCGTCGAGAACCTGCGGCCGGGCACCATGCGCGATCTCGGCCTCGATCCCCAGACCTTGCTCGACGCGAATCCGCGTCTGGTGTACGCCGCGGTCACCGGCTGGGGCCTCGACGGACCCTATGCCGACCGTCCGGCGCTCGACATCATCGTCCAGGCGATGAGCGGCCTGATGAGCGTGACCGGCGAGGAAGGGCACGACCCTGTGAAGGTCGGCGTCTCGATCTCCGACCTCGCGGCCGGCCTGTACGCCACGATCGGCATCCTCGGTGCGCTGAGCGTCCGCGAGCGTGACGGCCGCGGGCAGCTCGTCGACATCTCGATGTACGAGTCGTCCGTCTCGCTCGCGGTCTGGGAGGCCGGACAGTTCTTCACCACCGGCGAGGTCGCGCGCGCCGCGGGTTCGGCCCACAAGCTGGTCGGCCCGTACCAGGCCGTTCGCGCGCAGGACGCGCCCTTCGTGCTCGGCGCCACGACGGTACCGACGTGGCGTGCATTCTGTGCCGCGCTCGGCCTCGGTCACCTCGAGCGAGATCCGCGTTTCGCGGATGCGACGCTTCGCCGTCGGAACCGGTCGCAGCTCATCCCGCTCATCGAGGAGGTGACGGCGACGCGACCGGCCGCCCACTGGCTGGCGGTCCTGCGTGAGGCGGGCGTCCCGTGCGGCGAGATCCAGGACTTCGGTCAGGTCTTCGCCGACCCGCACCTGCGCGAGCGTGGCTTCTTCGTCGACCTGCCGCACCCGCGCCTCGGGACTGTGCGTGCCCTCGGCACGCCGCTGCGGCTGCGATCGTCGCCCGCGCGCATCGAACGCGCCGGTCCACTGCTCGGCGAGCATTCGGAGGAGGTGCTGCGCGAGATCGGTCACTCCGAGGCCGAGGTTCGTGCGTTCGTCGCTCGCGGCACGGTGGCGGCGGCATGAACGAGGTGCTCGTCGAGCGCCGCGATGACGTCGTCTGGCTCACGTTCAATCGGCCCGAGGCGCGGAACGCGATGACCTTCGCGATGTACGAGCGCATGGCGGAGGTCGCCGGGGAGGTGGACGCCGATCGTGCGGTGCGAGCGCTGGTGCTCACCGGCGCGGGCGGCGCGTTCGTCGCGGGCACCGACATCTCGCAGTTCACGAATTTCAGCCGCGAACGGGACGCGCTCGAATACGAGGAGCGGATGGATGGTTGGATGTCGGCGCTCGAGCGCGTGCGGGTCCCGACGATCGCGGCCCTGCGCGGCCCCGTCGTCGGCGGTGGCGCTGCGATCGCCGCAGCGTGCGACCTGCGCATCGCCGCCCCATCGGCGCGCTTCGGCGTGCCCGTCGCGCGCACGCTCGGCAACTGCTTCTCGATGGCGAACCTGGTGCGACTTTCGTCGCTGATCGGCGTGGCGCGCGTGAAGGAGATCGTCTTCACGGCTCGCCTCGTCGACGCGGACGAGGCGCTTCGCATCGGTCTGTATCACGAGGTCACGAAGGACGACGACGGGCTCGTGCCACGCGTCGAAGAGCTCGCGCGCACGATCGCGTCGCACGCGCCGCTCACGCTTCAGGCGACGAAGGAGGCATTGCGTCGTATCCGCGACCGCATGCTGCCGGACGAAAGCGCGGACCTCATCCTCCTCTGCTACATGAGCCGGGACTTCCGTGAAGGCGTGCAGGCGTTCATGGAGAAGCGAAAGCCCGCCTGGAGAGGCGAGTGAGTCGGGCGCGGGTTGACGCCGGCGACGCCCAGCGGGAGCGGCAGGCACCCTAGCGCCGGCGTACCACCGCCGTCTCAGTCCCGGTGCGCCGCTGCGGCATCAACGCTGAGGGTGCGGTTCCGTTGCGGGTTACCTTTGGGGTCTTGACGTGGGCGAGCGCCCGAAATTGAATGCCACGTCATGAAGAATCCGACGTGGCCCAAAGCTTTCGCGTACCTCGGTCTCACCGTCATGGGACTCGCGCTCGCGTACTACTCGACCTCGATCGCGACCGCCGGTGTCGCCGGCAGGATCCTCGGCACAGACCCGTCCGGTGACGTGATCAGCATCGGCAGCGCCGCGCTCATGGTCGGCATCGCCATGGCGGCGGTGTTCGCCTTCCTCGCGCTGACGCAGATCCGCGGACTCAGCCGCAGGGCCTAGCTCCGCGACGCGCGCTCACGCCTCGCGCTGCCAGATCGCGAGGTCGTGAGCAAAGGTGACGCGCCAGGGGTCGAGCTCCTGAAGTCGCGCGACCCACGGCGCATAGTCCGGATGGGGTGACCCGTCGCGGGCGAGACGCCACGCGAAGAGAGCGCGCGCGTACTCGGCCGCATCGTAGAAAGCCTGTCCGGCGATCACGATGCGGCCTTCCTGCGTGTCGATCACGAACGACTGGTGGCCATCGACGTGCCCGGGTGTCGGCACGACGCGCACGCCCGGGATGATCTCCGCCTCGCCATCGAGGAGCTCGAAGCGCGCGCCGGAGAAATCCGCGACCTTGTCGACGAACGTGTAGTCCGGCGTCGCGGCGGCGCGCTCGATCCGCTGGGCGACGATCGGCACCCCCGCGAACCGGTAGTTGTTCCCCGCGTGATCGAAATGGAGGTGGCAATTCGCGACGAGCCTGACGTCCTCCGTCCTCGTGCCAGCGTCGCGCAGCGCGTCGTCGATGCCGCGCCGTACGAGCTTGTAGACCTCATCCACCTCGGGTCCTTCGCCGATGCCGGTGTCGAGCAGCAACGGGCCGTTGGGATGGCGTATGACGAACGCCGAGACCACGATTGCGGCGCCGGCGATACCCGGTGGCGAACCCGCCGGTGCGGTGAAGTGGCCCATGTGGAGGCGGACGACATCGCGTGCGCGCAGCATCAGGCGCCGCGTTCCCAGATCGCGAGGTCGTGTGCGAAGGTGACGCGCCAGGGATCGAGCTCCTGAAGTCGGGCCACCCACGGCGCGTACTCCGGATGCGGCGTGGCGGAACGATCGAGCGTCCAGGCGTAGAGCGCGCGTGCGTACTCGGCCGCGTCGGAGAACGCCTGGCCCGCGACGACGATGCGTCCCTCCTGGGTGTCGACCACGAACGACTGATGCCCCGCGGTGTGACCCGGCGTCGGGATGACGCGGACACCGGGCGCGATCTCCGCCTCCTCGCCGTCGAGGACCTCCAGCTGTGCCTCGGGAAACGCGATGGTCTTCTCCGGCAGCGAGTAGTCGAGCGTCGTGCTCGCGGTGTCGCGCTCGACCTTCTGGACGAAGAGGGGCACGCGAGGGAACCGGAAATTGTTGCCGGAATGGTCGACGTGCAGGTGACAGTTCGCGACCGCCCGCGTCTCGTCGGGCCGGAGCGAGGCCTCGCGCAGGATGTCGTCGAAGGGGCGTATGACGGGATGGAACAGCGCCTCGGCCTTCGCGTGGCCGGTCGCAAGGCCCGTGTCGAGAAGGATCGGACCCGACGGATGGCGGACGAGGAACGCGGTGACGACGATGGCCGCACCCGGCAGCCGCGAGTCCGCGGGCATCGTGAAGTGACCCATATGGAGGCGGATCACGTCGCGCGCCCGCAGCATCAGCCGGTCCGGAGGCGTGGATCGAGGGCGTCTCGCAGCGAATCGCCGAACAGGTTGAAGCCGAACACGGCCATGCTGATCGCGACCCCGGGCGCGATCGCGAGCCACGGCGCCTGCTCGAGGAACTGCATGCCCGCCCCCCGGAGCATGAGACCCCACGACGGCGTGGGCTCGAACACTCCGAGACCCAGGAATGACAGTGACGCCTCTAGCAGGATCGCCTGGCCGAGGAACGCCGTCAGCATGATGAGGTACGGGGCGAACACGTTGGGCACGACGTGCCGGAACATGATCCGGATCGCGCCGGCCCCGACCGAGCGCGTGGCCTCGATGTACGGCATCTGCACGATGCTGAGCGCGCTCGAACGCACGACGCGGGCAACGCGCGGGACGATCGGTACCGTGATCGCGGCGATGACGTTCGCGATCTTGTCTTCACCCGTACCGAGCGCCGCGACGACCGCGATGGCGATGACGATGAGCGGGAACGACAGCAGGACGTCCATGAGCCGCTGGATGATCTGATCGGTGCGGCCACCGAGGTAGGCGCCGACGACGCCCAGGACCAGGCCGAGCGTGCACCCGACGAGCGAGGCGGTGAATCCCACGAGCAGCGCGGTCCGCGAGCCGTAGATGACGCGCGACATGACGTCCCGCCCGAAGTTGTCCGCGCCGAGCAGGTGCTCGGGCGACGGCGGCTTGAGCAGGTCGGGGAAGTTGATCGCGGTCGGGTCGTACGGAGCGACGACATCGGCGAACGCCGCGGCGAGGAGCATGACGATGATGAGGACGGCTCCCGCGGTCCCGAGGGGACGCCGCCGGATGAACTCGGCCCAGAAGTGCAGGAATCGTCGTCGCCCGGTCGACTCGAGATAGCGACGCTTCGCCGTCTCATCGACCGCTCGTGCATCCGTGGTCCGAGCGTCCGTCTCGATCATCAGGCGTACCGGATCCGCGGATCGAGGACGACGTACACCATGTCGACCACGAAGTTGACGAGCACGAACACCGACGCGAGGAGCAACACGAGCGCCTGGATCAGTGGGTAATCGCGATGTGCGACGGCGTCGACGAGGAGCTTCCCGATGCCGTTCAGGTTGAAGACCTGCTCCGTAACGACGAGTCCGCCGATGAGGAACGCGAACTCGAGGCTGACGACGGTCACGACCGGCAGCAGTGCGTTGCGCAGCGCGTGCCGGACGACGACGAGCGTCTCGCGCAGCCCCTTCGCGCGCGCGGTGCGGACGTAGTCCTCGCGCAGGACCTCCAGGACCGTCGAGCGTGTCATGCGCATCGACACCGCCGAGTACCGGTAGCCCACGGCGATCGCGGGCAGGATCAGGCCGGCGAGATTCGCGACCGGATCCTCGAACAGCGGCGTGAACACGACCGGCGGCGCCCAGCCCCAGAGGGTGAGCGTGACGAGCACCATCATGATGCCGATCCAGAAGCTCGGCATCGCGAGGCCGCCGATGCTGAAGATGCGGATCACGTAATCGATCCAGGTGTCCTGCTTCACGGCGGCGACGACGCCCAGCGGGATCGCGAGCGCCACGGCGAAGACCGTCGCGAGCACCGCGAGCTCGATCGAGAGCGGCATGCGGACCTGCACCTCCTCCACCACCGAGTGCCCGGTCCAGAGCGATTGCCCGAGATCGAAGCGCGAGATGGACACCATCCAATCGACGAACTGCGCCCACATCGGTTTATCGAGCCCGAGGATGTGTCGCTCTTGGTCGATGACCTCCTGCGGCACGCTCGATCCTGCGTAGCGCAGCGCGACGATGTCACCGGGGACGGCGCGCATGATGACGAAGGTGAGGATCGCGACGCCGATGAGCGTGGGGATCATCAGCAGGAGCCGCCCGACGATGTAGCGCCGCATCGCGCTAGTCTCGGGCGGCCCCCGCCATTTCGCTAATGCCCTATTTCTTCGACAGCCAGACTGTGGTCAGGTCCTGGTTCGTGTAGTGGTTCGAGCCGATCTTCCAGCCGCGGACCACGTTGAGGTAGGGCACGATCCGGTACCACCACAGCACCGGGTACTGGTAGGCCATCTCGTCCATCGCGTAGCGCTCGATATCGCCGACGAGCTTGATGCGCTTGGCCGGATCGGTCTCGCGGCTCTGCGCGTCGATCATGCCGTCGAGCTTGGTGTCGTCGTAGTACGCGAAGTTGAGGCCCTTACCGGCCTTGCTCGCCGACCAGAACTTGGCGAGCTGCAGGTCCGGCTCATCGAGGAAGTCACAGTTGAAGTCGAGCGCGACCTCGAACGTTCCCGCCCGCAGGTCGGCCTGGTAGGCCGAGGTCTCCTTGACGTCGTGCGTCGCGGTGATGCCGACGGACTTCCACTCGTTGATGAGGAAGACCGCGACCGGCTCGTACGGCGTCTGGATGTTGCGGTTGAGGAACTTGAACGACAGGTTCGATACGCCGGCATCGGCGAGCAGCTTCTTCGCCGCATCCTTGTTCGCCTTGGCGTCCTTGCCGAAGCCCGCGATCTTCACGATGTCGGCGTCGGTCATCGCGAAGGGCCCCTTCGGCCGCATGAGCCCGCCGACGTCCTTCACGATCGTGGTCTTCGAGAGCGCCTCCCCGCCGCCCCAGCGGTCGACGGCCAGCGTGAGGGCGCGACGCACGCGTGGATCGTCGAATGGCTTCTTCGTGGTGTTCGGCACGATGTAGTTGACGCAGATCCACGGCGCTTCCTGGATCGCCAGATCGTTCGGCAGCGAGCGCGAGAGATCGTCACGCTGCGACGGCGTGAAGCCGCGGAACTCGATCATCGCCTGCTTGCTGCGGATCGCCGTGACGCCGGCGTTCGCGTCGGTGATGATGAGCGCCTTGTAGGCGTCGAGGTACGGGAGCTTGGTCCCGTCCTTGTCCTTGCCGAAGTAGTCCGGGTTCTTCTTGCCCTTCCAGTCCTGGCCCTTCGTGTTGCCGTCATAGATGAAGGGGCCGGTCCCCATGATGTTCTTCTCGTAGAAGTGGATGTCGGTCTTCAGCTTCGCCGCGCTGTAGATGAAGTTCCACGGCGAGGCGAGGTTCGTCTGGAACGACGCCGACGGGTACTTCAGCTTGAACTCGATGGTGTACTTGTCGGGCGCGTTCACCGCGGACACGACCGCGTACGCACCCGCGCGCGGCGACAGCACGCCGGTCGGCGGGAAGATGATCTTGTCGTAGGTCGCCTTGACGTCCTCGGACGTCATCGGCGTTCCGTCGTGGAACTTCACGTCCTGGCGAAGCTTCACCGTCACGGTCGTCTTGTCCGCGGAGGCCTGAGGCATCTCGGCGGCGACGTCCGGGATCACTTTGGTGAGGTCGTTCGGGTCGAACTTGTACAGCAGGCTGTAGTGCGGCGCGATCGGGTGCAGGAGCGCGAAGGTCGTCTCACGATGCCCGTCGAACGACGGCGGTTCCGCGTTCACGATGAACGTGAGCGTCCCACCGGCGACGGGCTTCTCGCCTCCGGCCGCCGACGGCGTGACTGAGGTCGTGGGTGTTTTCGCCTGCTGTGCGCAGGCGGCGAGGATCAGGGCGAGGACGAGTACCGGCGCGATTCGCGAACGAAGCACGGCGACCACCCCCTTGGCACGCAATGTACTGCCTGGTGGAACGACGGTACCGCGAAGCGGCATGGCCTACGAGTGTGCTACCGCCGCCCGTCGTCCCTGGATCACTTCGTCATACACCCCTACGAGCTGAGCGGTCACATGGGACCAGTCGAATTCGGGCGCTCGACGGGCGCCCGCGGCGCCCAGCCGCTGGCGGAGCTCCGGGTCGCCGATGAGCCGCTCGAGCGCCGCCGCGATGGCGTCGGGCTCGCGAGGCTCGACCAGGAGGCCGGAGACATTTCGCTGTACGACACGCTTGTAGCCGTGGATGTCGCTGGCCACCACCGGGAGGCCCGCGGCCATGGCTTCCAGCAGCACGATCCCGAACGACTCCTGACCGGTCGAGGGCGCGCAGAAGATGTCGGCGGTCTTGTAGAACCGCGCTTTGTCGATGTCGTCGACCCGACCGGCGAACAGCACGTCCTGCAGCCGGTTGTCGTGGACGAAGCGACGAAGCTTGCCGAGCTGCGGACCCCAGTTGCAGATGATGAGCCGCGTGTCGGGGTAGCTCGGCTTGAGCTTCGCGTACGCCTGCAGCAGGTACATCGCGCCTTTGCGCGGCTCGAGGCGCCCGACGAAGAGGATGTTGGTCTTGCCGTCCTTGAACTCGGGGAAGGGTCGCGCGTTCGCGTAGAACTGCACGTCGACGCCGTTCGGGATGATGCGGTACTCGCCCGGGAAGTACGTCGAGATGAAGTGGCGCGCCGCGCTCGACACGCAGATCTTCTCGTCGATCTTGTTCATGTAGCGATCGAGGGCGATGCGGCCCGCCCAGTACGACACCGAGAAGCCGCCGAAGGCGTGGAAGGTCGCGACGTGCGGACACTTTGCGGAATCCAAGATCTGGAACGACAGGAACGGAACGAACGGCTCGTGGTGGTGGATGACGTCGAACCTCTCGCGCTCGAGCATGCGCGACACGAGCCATTCGAGACGCAGCGAGAGCGTGACGCGACCGATGCTCCCGTTGAAGGGCACGGCGATCGCCTGACCGACCTGGATGACGTCACGCGCCGGCGGGTCGTCGCCCCACGGGGCGGTGATGATCCGCACCTCGTGTCCCATGTCGCGGAGCCGCTCGTACGTCTCGCGGATGTGCGCGTTCGCGCCGCCGGGACGCGGATACGCGTACGGCGACACGATCCCGATCTTCACTTATTCCGCCCGATCCGTATCCGTCTCCTCGCGCGCTTCACCGGGTCGCGTACCATCGAGCGCCACTGCTGCTGCGCGACACCGTCGAGGTGCTCGCCGAGGGTCCAGTGTCGCCCGTCGGGTCGCGTCGTGCGATCCGCGATCGCGCGGCGGAGCGCCGCGGCATCCGTCCCCGCGAAGTCGGTCCACGCCGTCCCGACGAGCCTCGCGTGGTGGGCGTCGCTCGAGCCCGTCTCGGCGACGTGCAGCACATGCTGGTTGAGCCAGGCCGCCCGCGCGCCGCGGACCCGTCCGGCGTAGGACGGATTGCGCGTCTCGACGCCATCGACGTGGACGAGCGGATCGGCCGCGGCCGCGAGGCTTCGCAGGGCCCCCTCGCCGACCGAGAAGGTGAGATACGAGAGCGGGTGCGGGACGATCGCGATGCCGCCGGATCGATGGATCCGCGAAATCGTCGCGGGCAGCGGTGCGAACATCGGGATCTCCTCCTCGATCCAGAGCGCGAGCAGGTGACCCGAACGCGTCGTCACCTCGACGCCGGGAACGATCTCCACCGGACTCGAGCGGCGTGCCGCGATGTCGCGCAGCAGGAACGCCCCGCGGATGTCGTCGTGATCGGTGAGCGCGATGACATCGAGGCCGGCGCGCTCCGCGGCGTCGAGGATGGCCTCCGGCGGCGCGAGCCCGTCGCCGAGGTCCGAATGCAGCTGGAGGTCAGCGCGTCCCATGCCAGACATCCTCGAACACGGTCCAGTGGCCGGGATCAGCCCGCACGTAGCGCTCGAGGACGCGCGCGAAGCGCTGGACGCCCTCGCGGACGTCGGCGCTCCGGTCGCCGGTCTTCGGGATCTCGAGCGGCGGCTCGAAGGTCGCGCTGAACACGCCATCGCGCCGTCCGGCGAACGACGGGACGAGCGGTGCACCCGTGCGCATGGACAGCACGACCGCGGCGGACGGCAGGAGCGCCTCTCGGCCGAAGAACTCGACCCGCTCGCCGACACCGGTGACCGGGCGGTCGGCGAGGATGCCCAGCACCTTGCCGTCGCGCAGGACGCGGAAGATGCCGCGCGCCGAGTCGGTGGGGATGAGCTGCAGGCCGACGCTGCCGCGCGCGCGGTTGACCGCACGCTGGAACTCGGAGGTCTCGACCTCGACGGTGAGCGCCACCGCATAGCCGTGCGCGAGCAGCATCTGTCCGACGATGGAGACCGGCCCCAGATGCGCGCTGGCGATGATCACGCCCTTTCCGAGCTCGTAGGCGCGAGAGACGTGCTCCCAACCGTCGATGCGCATGGCGGCCAGCAGCTGCTGGGGATCGAGCCGCGGGATCGAGAAGATCTCGACGTAGTTCCGTGTCTGCTCGACAAACACGCGCCGCGCGAGGGCGCGGGTGCCTCGGCCAGGAGCGATGACCGCGAGGTTGGCCCGCACGGCCCGTCGCGCCCGAGGTACCGCGAGATACGCGAGCGTGCCCACGACCTCGGCGAACGGCCCCACGAGCGTGCTCGGAAGCAGAGGCAGGACGCGCTCCGCCGCGCGGGAGAGCGCTCCCGTGAGCACCGCTAGATCGCGGCGTCCACGCGCGCCGGCCACATGGGACGGAAGATGTACCACTGGTCGGGTGCGGGGCGCATCAGCCCCTCGAGCGCGTGCACGATCGCCTGCGTCGCGTGCTGCAGGTCGCTCGCCGCCTCCTGCGTCCGCTCCACGAAGATGGGTGGCACCGCCACGCCCTTGAAGGAGTTGTCGCGGTCCCGCGTCACCGTCGCGACGATGATCGGTGCGCCCGAGACGCGCGCGAGCGCCGCGGCGATCGTCGGAAACGCGGTGCGAACACCGAAGAACGTCGCTTCGACGTTGTCGAGCTCGTGCGCGCGTGGACCGAGGTCCATCATGAAGCCGACCATCTCGTTCCGACGCAACGCGGCGAGCACGCGTCGGGTCGCGCCCTCGGGCGGAAGGATGACGACGTTCTTGTGCTCGCGGTTCGTGACCAGGAAGTCCATGAGGCGCTGGTTCTCGAGCTCGTCGGCGACGACCGTGAGGGGTATGTCCTGCGCGATGCGCGCCCCGCCGAGCTCAAAGTTGCCGAAATGGGCGGAGACGAAGATGATCCCGCGTCCTCGCTCGCGGGCCGTCTGCAGGTAATCGAACGATGCCGGCTCGATCTTCACCAGCTCGTGCAGCTCCGCCGGTCCCATCGAGGGGAAGCGCATGATCTCGGTGAGGTACTTGCCGAAGTTCCGGAACGCTCGTCGCGCGATCCGCGCGACCTCGGGATCGGCCCGCGACCGCCCGAGGACGATGGCGAAGTTGCCCTTGGTGATCTCCCTCCGTCGCGGCCACACCAGATAGGCGATCTCGCCACCGAGCACGGCCGCGCCGTAGACCAGGCGCGCCGGAAGACGCTGCACCAGCGCCGCCGCG
>JBKPCZ010000127.1:0-8748 GCA_046727665.1 Chloroflexota bacterium | reverse complement strand
GAAGAAGGGTTAGGCCCGCGCGGCTACCGCGCCGCGCACCGGCGAGAAGTCCTCCGGGCTCGCATCGGGGAACGGATTGTCTGCACGCTCGAGGCTGCCGAGCTCGATCTCATCCGCGCCACTTCCGCTGCGCGCGATCTCCATCGAGCGTCGGAAGCGCAGCGCGTGGCTGCGGAAACGCTCCACCGCGTAGTCCGCGGCCTGTCCGGTCGTGACCAGGAACGGCCAGTCGCTCGACTGCGCGAGCAGGAGCTCGCGCGCCGCCTGACGCGCGGCACGGACGCGGAGCGGATCGGTCGGCCGCGATCCGCGCAGGTCGTGTATCTCGCGCGCCATGCGCGCGAGGTCGGTCCACATCCACGCCGTGTGCTCGTTGGCCCACGTCGAATGATCGTTGTTCTTCCCCCACGAGCCTTCCACCAGATCGACGCGCTCGGTCCCGGCGCTGCGCCGCAGGTACTCCGCGACGCTGAGCGGAGGCGGCCCGCCGGCCGCGAGCTCGCGCAGCACGTGCCCCAGCCAGTCGACGCCCTCGAACCACCAGTGACCGAACAGCTCGCTGTCGAATGTCACCGTCAGCAGCGCGTCGGTGCCCCGCTCCTCGCGATGCTTCGCGAGCGTGTCCCGCAGCAGACCGATGAAGTGGATCGCGTGCGTGCGTGCCCGCTCGGACGCCGCGCCCGGCGAGTACTGCTGCTTCGCACCCAGGCCGGTCGCCTGATCGGTGACACGCCAGTAGCGCAGACCGCTGCGGTCGTCCTTGCGATGGAACTCGCGATACGCCGGCTCGCCGGGGTATCCCATCATCGCCGACCACACCTGGCCCGAGACCTTGTCATGCCGCGCGATCGCGACGACATTCGATTCGCGGACGAGATACGGACGCAGCGTGTCCGCCGCCGCGGGCGAGACGAGCGGCGCGTCGAGCGCGCTGCCGCTGCGCTCGCGCTCGAAGCGATGCCCTTCGGCGACGAGGCGCTTCCCGCCGAGCAGCGCGGCGTCGGTGAAGAAGTGCGTCAGCCCGTGCGACTCGAGGATGTCCTCGAGGCCGGGCGCGTACGCGCACTCCGGCAGCCAGATGCCACGCGGCTCCACGCCGAGCAGGCGCCGCGTCGTTCGCGCTCCGACCGCGAGCTGCGCGTGCACCGACGCGCGGTCGAGCAGCGGCAGGTATCCGTGCGTCGCGCCAGAGGTGAGGATCTCGATGTGGCCGGTGCGCGCGAGGGAGGCGAACGCGCCGACGAGATCGCGGCCGAAGCGGCGCACGTACGCGTCGCGAAGCGCGCGATAGAGGGAGGCGTAGTAGCGCGCGAGCGAGCCGCGCTCGGTGTTGCCGTCGCCAACGAAGCGGCGCACGTCGGCGTCCGCACGATGGATCTGGTCGTCGCAGTACTCGATGAAGCGAGCGTCGATGTCACGGTCCGCGAGCTGCTCGATGAGCGTCGGCGTCAGCCCGATCGTGATCTGGTACGGGACATCGTCGTCACGGAGGTCGTGAAGCAATCCAAGCAGCGGCAAATAGGTGCCGAGGATCGCCTCGTGCACCCACTCCTCGCCGTGCGGCCAGCGGCCCGCGCCGCGCGCGTACGGCAGATGGGAGTGCAGGACGAGGGCGAAGGCCTCGGTCACAGACCCATTGTGGGCCGTTCTCACGCTCCCATCGCGGGTGAGGCTTGGCACACTCGTCGCCGCGACGCTCGCGCTCGCCGCGTGCGGTGGTGTGGCGGACGTCCCCGGGCCGGCCGCGTCGGCGGCGTCGACGCTCGCAGCCCCGGCCGCGACCGGTGCCGCGAACACTGCCGTGACAACGACGAGGGTCTCAGCGAACAACGCGACCGCCGCGCAGCTCCAGGCGGCATTCGAGGCCGCGGGGGTGCCGAATGCGTCACGATGGGTCGTCGCGGTGCAGGAGTACCGGCCGTACCCGATCGACGATCCCTCGTTCGCGAAGCTGAAGAGCAACCTTGCGAAGTACAAGCCGTCGGCCGACACGCTGGCCCGGATACTCTCGGCGCTCAGCCTGCCCTGATGCGCGAAGGATCGCGCGCGACGGATGACGCGTCGGTCCTGCGCCGCAGCCTCGTCGCTCTTGTCGTCGTCGCTCTCGCGGGACTCACCGCGGAGCTGCTCGTCGAGCGACACTGGGGCACGCTCATCCGCCTCGTTCCGTGGGCCTGTCTCGTCGCGCTCGCGTATTCGGCCTTCGTTCTCATGCGGCGGCCGACGGCGGCCGCGGTGCGCCGAGCGAGAGCTCTCGCGGTGGCGGTGATGATCGCCGCGACGGTCGGCGTCGCGCTGCACGTCAACGAGAACTACGTCGCTGGTCCACTCGATCAGCGTTACGAACGCCTCTGGGATGGCATGTCCGAGGCCGAGCGGTGGTGGGCGGCGCTCAGCAAGGCGGTCGGCCCCGCGCCCACGTTCGCGCCCGCGGCACTCGCGCTGGTCGCACTCGTGCTGCTCGTCGCGACACAGCGGCATCCCGCGCTGCGCGCGGCGGGCGACTAGTCTCTTCGACCATGGCACGCGGCTCAGCTGCGATCCCCGTGAGCGAGTACGCGAAGGGCTTCCCACCACCGGTGCGCTCGATCATGTCGGCCGCGCGCGCGACGGTGAGGTCGGTCGCACCGAAGGCGAAAGAGACCGCGTACCGCGGGTGGCCGACGCGCTACTTCGACACCGACGGCGCGCCGGTCGTGGCGGTCGGCGGCTACACGCGATACGCCGCGATCTTCTTCATGCGCGCCCGGGAGCTCGACGATCCCGATGGACTGCTCGAGGGGACCGGCGCGAACCTCCGGCACGTGAAGCTGCGCTCGGTGGCCGATGCGCGGCGGCCGGCGCTGAAGCGACTCGTCCGCCGCGCATTCAAGCTCGGGGGCTGAGAACCTAGTCCGCTTGCCCTCGATTGGTGAGCTGGCCGCGGATCGCGCCACCCGGGAACTCGGCGTTGTGCACGTTCGCGTAGTAGGCCTCCGGGAAGTCGATGATCGCCTGGATGAGCGTTGGGTCGGCGGCCCTGCATCCACTCGTGGGCCACGAGCCGTCGGCCGCACGGAATGGCACGACGACGGGGCCGGCGACCCCCGCTGGTGCGCTATGGATGTGGGCGCCGGTCACAGGTAGCGCGATGTTGGTCACGGTGTAGTCCCAGCACACGGTCCCCTGTCCGACGTTCAACGTCACCGTGATGGTGCCGCTGCCATCGGGATCACCGGGTCCGGGGACCTCGTTCGCCCCGATCATCGTCGCCACGCGCGGGGCACCACCCGTCGCGAGCGCCGAGGTCGCCAGCATGAACGCCAGCCCGAGTGAGACCACGCCTGAGATCAGGACACGTCGATGCATCGTCCGCCTCCATAGTTCGGTCTGACCAGAGTACGTATCGGTGGTCGGATCGGATCGACGGGCGGCCAAGGGCCCGACCGCGGCACGGTCGAGGAAGCGTTGACTGAGGGGTCGATAGCATCGCCCACAAGGTGACATTCGAGATCGATCCGGACATCCGCGTCGCGCAGACGCTGCCGGCGCGCGTCTACTCGGACCCTGCACTCTTCCGCGCGCAGCGCGACTTTGTGTTCGCGCGGACCTGGCAGTACGCCGCGCACGACGATGTCGTGAAGGTCGCGGGCCAAGTCCATCCGTTCACGCTCCTACCCGGGGCGCTCGACGAGCCGCTCCTCCTCACGCGCGACGCGCAGGACGGCGTGCATGCGCTCTCGAACGTGTGCACGCATCGCGGCACGCTGGTCGTCGAGGGAGCGGGACACGCGCAGCAGCTGCGCTGCCGTTACCACGGGCGACGGTTCGCGCTCGATGGCCGCTTCCACTCGATGCCGGAATTCGAGGGGACCGCGGGCTTTCCTTCGCCCACCGACGATCTGCCGCGGATCGCGCTCGGCGCCTGGGAACGCTTCCTCATGGTCGCGCTTGCGCCGGCGATGACGTTCGACGACGTCGTCGGGCCGATGCGCGCGCGGCTGGCGCATCTGCCCTTCGGCCAGCTCGCGCTCGATGCCGCGCAGACGCGCGACTACGTCGTGAACGCGAACTGGGCGCTGTACATCGACAACTACCTCGAGGGCTTCCACATCCCCTACGTGCACAACAGCCTCGCCGCGGTCATCGACTACGGCGCGTACACCGTCGAGCTCGCGCGTTATTCCGTGCTCCAGCTCGCGATCGCGAAACCGGGCGAGACCGCGTTCGACGCGCCGCCGTCGCACGTCGACGCGGGGAAGCGCGTGGGCGCCTACTACTACTGGCTCTTTCCGACCACGATGTTCAACGTGTATCCGTGGGGTGTCTCGGTGAACGTCGTCGCGCCACTCGCGGTCGACCGCACGCGCGTGTCCTTCCTCCCCTTCGTCTGGGATGCGAGCAAGCGCGAGCAGGGCGCGGGCGGCGGGCTCGATCGGGTGGAGCGCGAGGACGAGGCGGTCGTGGAGTCGGTCCAGCGCGGGGTGCGGTCGCGGCTGTACGACCGCGGCCGTTACTCGCCGACGCGCGAGGGCGGCGTGCACCAGTTCCATCGCCTGCTCGCCGAGTTCATGCGTTCGTGACGCGCGCCGCGTGACGCTGCGCACCAGGGCCGCGCGCGAGGAGGACGTCGAGCCGGCACTCGATCTCTTCATCGGGACGCTCCGCGACATGCTCGCGCGCAACGGCATCGACCCGGGTGAGCTGCAGCGCGACGAGTGGCGCTACGGCTACCCGCACGTCTTCGGCTCCGGCATCTTCCGCGTCGCCGAGGAGGACGGCGCGCTCGTGGCGATCTGCCATGCCATCGTCCGCGGCCCGCTGTGGTTCCTCTCGGGGTTCTGGACGCGGCCCGATCGGCAGCGCGGCGGCGCCGGCGGGCGGCTCCTGCGCGAGGTCTGGGACGAAGGTCGTGCGCGTGGCGCCTCGACGTTCTTCACCTGGTCCTCGATCGACCTCACGGCGATGGCGAGCTATCTGAAGCGCGGGATGCTCCCCGGCTATCCGATCCTGAATTTCGTCGGCGCGCCGTCGGATCCCAGCGGCGCGCCGTCGGAACGCGGTGGCGCGTTGTCGGAACGCAGCGCGAGCGAGACCGAGGTCGCGCCCCTCACGATCGAGATCGCGGCCGCGCTCGATCGCGACGTGATCGGGACAGAACGAGGGATCGACCACGGCTTCTGGCTGACCGAGCCCCGGCGCACGGGTCGTGCCGTGGTGCGCAGCGGCCGAGCGGTCGGTTACTACTACGTACGCGCGGGGACGATCGGTCCCGCCGCGTGGACGACGGAGATCGCTGCGGACACCGTCCTCGGTCACGCGCTCGCCGACGCGCAGACACAGTCCGCGACCGTGCGCGTACGAGCGCTGGGAGCGAGCCACGACACGATCCGTTTCGCCCTTCGCAGCGGTCTGCGACTCGCGGGCTTTTCGCACCTGCTCACGACCGCGCCATTCGGTCATCTGCAGCGCTACGCGCCCTCGGGCCCGACGCTGTTCTGATCGCATGTTCTTAGCGATTCCTTAGCCCGCGTGACCACCTCCGCGTGTAAGGTCGGACGAACACACCGCGGAGGAGCTCATGGACTCTCGATACCTGTCTCGCATCGTTACGCTCGCGGCGGCGAGCTTCATGCTCGTGACATGCGGCGGAGCGGTGACACCGGCGACCGCGACCGCATCGCCGACCGCCTCGCCGATCAGCACCGCAGCGACCGCGACCACGCCGAGCACGAGCGCCACCACCGCGGCAACGACCGGCACGTGGACGGTGAGCAACACGTCCAAGGCGACGGTGAGCGTGCGCGAGCAGCTCGTCGGAGTGAACCTCCCATCCGATGCGGTGCTCGTCGCGACCGGAGCGACCGGCACGTTCCTTCTGAAGGACGACGGAACGTTCTCACCGGACTCGAAGATCAGCTTCGATCTCACGACGCTCGCCAGCGATCAGCGCGACCGCGACAACTTCATCAAGAACGACACGCTCCAGGTCCGGCAGTTCCCCAAAGCCGAATTCGTTCCCACCAAGACCACCGGCCTGACGCTGCCGATGCCCGCGAGCGGTGAGTTCACGTTCACGCTCGCGGGCCAGATGACGATCCACGGCAAGACGAAAGAAGTGACGTTCGACGTGACGGCGAAGCGCAGCGGGAACGACCTCACCGCGACGGCGACGGCGAACCCGACCTGGAAATTCGCCGACTTCGGGATGACGGCACCATCCGTGCCGTTCCGTGTCGTGAGCGTCGTCGACGAGATCCGTGTCGTCGTCGAGTTCGTCGCGGCAGTGAAGGCGTAGATCGGATGAAGAGGCAAAGAACCATGGACAACGACGACGCGCAGATCGGCCGCATCCTGAGCCGCAGAGAGGTCCTCGCGCTCCTCGGTGGATCGGGCGCCGCGCTGCTCGCGGCCTGCGCCCCGAGCGCGCTGGCCTCTCCCACTCCGGCGGCGGTGGCGAGCCCGACGAGCCCCCCGGTGACGAGCGCGGCGGCTGCCACCGCGGCGGCGACGACCCTGCCGTCATGCATCGTGCGGCCCGCGCTCACCGAGGGGCCGTACTTCGTCGACGAGAAGCTCGAACGCTCCGACATCCGCTCCGATCCCGCGAGCGGGGTCGTGCGACCGGGCGCGCTCCTCACCTTGAATTTCGTGGTATCGCGCGTCAGCGGCAGCGCGTGCACGGCGCTCAGCGGCGCGATGGTCGACGTCTGGCACTGCGACGCGCTCGGTGTGTACTCGGACGTGGACAGCACGCGCGGGCAGAAATTCCTGCGCGGCTACCAGAACACCGACGCATCGGGGAGCGCGAAGTTCACGACCATCTATCCCGGCTGGTATCAGGGACGTGCGGTGCACATCCATTTCAAGATCCGCCCGACGGCCGCGACCGAGTTCACCTCGCAGTTCTTCTTCGACGACGCGCTGAACACGCAGGTCTTCGCGCAGGCGCCGTACTCGCAGAAGGGCACGCAGGGCCTTATTCGGAACGCCGCGGACGGGATCTTCCAGCAGAGCGGCGGCAAGCTGACGTTGAACGTCACCAAGAGCGGCGATGCCTACGCCGCCACCTTCGATATCGGCCTCGCGAGCTGACGCGCCATCGGGCGAGGCCCAACTCACCTCGCTGACTCGAGGAACTGGATGATCGCGGTCATCATTCGCGCTCCCGCGAGGAACTCGGGGCTGTTGTGCCCGGCCCGGTCGATCACGACGAGCCGCTTCGGCTGCGCGGCCTTCTCGTAGACCGCTCGGCTGAAGCGAAGCGGAACGATGTCATCCGCGTCGCCCGCGATGATCAAGACCGGCGCGGTCACGCGTTGGATCTGCTCGTCGATCGGGTAGCGATCGCGGATGAACAGCGCCACCGGTAGCCACGGGTAGTGATGGCTGCCGACCTCGGCGAACGAGGTGAACGGCGACCGGAGGACGAGCGCCACCGGTGGACGCTCGACCGCGAGTGCGGTGACCACGCCGGATCCCAGGGACTCGCCCAGGTACGCGATGCGCGCATGGTCGACGTCGTCGCGGTCCCGCAGATGGTCCGCGGCGGCTCGCGCATCGTCGAGGAGGCCCGCCTCGGTCGGGCTCCCCGCATTGCCGCCGTACCCGCGGTAATCGAAGAGCAGGACGGAGTACCCGGCGCGCGACAGCGCCGCCGCGAGTGGCACGCGGTCGGAGCGATCCCCCGCGTTGCCGTTCGCGATCAGCACCGTGGGCCGCGGCGGCGGGCCGCTTCCCGGAACGAACCACGCGCCGAGGCGCAGCCCGTCGCGTGTCACGAGCTGCACATCCTGGGCGCCGGCGATCGCCTGCCCCGCGGAGGCGACCGGCGCGCTGGATGGGAAGTACATGAGGCTGCGCTGCGTCCACCACAGAAAGGCGAGCGCCACGAGCATGGCGAGGAAGATCGCGAGCCCGGTTTCGACCATCCGCGTCAATGCTGGCCGAGGCCGGCTGGATCTGACCACGCCGTCGTCCTGACGGTCAGCGCGCCCCGGCGCGGCGGCGCATCGCGAGCACGACGAGACCGAGGCCCACTGCGGACCCCGCTAGAAGGACCCCGACGAGGATGGGATCCACCGCGTCGACATCGAGCGCACGTCCGGTGCTGGTGAACGGACCGAACGTCGGATCGACGCGGATCGCGACCGCTTCGGTGCCGAAGCGCGCCGCGAGCGCGTAGGCGAACGCATCGCTCAGGTACTGGACGTCGATGGTCATTCGGTTGTACTCGTCATCGTGTCCAAAGCTGCGGACGGCGGCACCGTCGAGTGTCCCGGAGCGGAGCGCTTCGATGATGTCGTCCTGCAGCTTTGTGAGCTGGGCGAAGCTGCGCGTCACCGTCCGGAAGCGCACCGGAACGGCTGGCGGTGCAAGGAACTCACTCTTCGCGCCGCCGTTCGGTGTGAACGTCGCGCCGGATGCCATCCACGCGCGCGTGAGAGCTTCACCGTTCGGACCGATGACCGAGATGACCAGCTCTCGTTTCGTGCGGTCGTCCCATGGATATCCGAAATCGTTCGGATGGCTCTCCGCAAGTAGACGCGCATTGATGTGTGCGATCGCAAGCGGCTCGTAGACCGGAGGGCCGAAGCAGTGCGGCAGCGGAGTCGGCAGGGCTATGCCGCTCGCGTGTCGCGCCTCGGGCTGCGGTGGCATCGGGCTCGGGCACGGCGGACCCGGCATCGTCGTCGGTCCGGGCGAGGCCGCGATGAGCACCACCGCCGCTGCTGTCTCTTATACACATCTCCGAGCCCACGAGACCAA
>JBKPCZ010000126.1:0-8166 GCA_046727665.1 Chloroflexota bacterium | reverse complement strand
TCGCACCGGCGCCGTCGCCGGCGATCGCGCCGCGTGCCGGCGCGGGACGCTTGGCCTTCTCGAGGACCTCGCGCGTCGCGCTCGCCACGACGAGCGTCGCCGGACCCATCGCCGCCTCGCGCGCCGCGGTGTCTTCCTTGGGCACGATGACGTCGTGGTGGTACATCTTGTCTTCGAGCCGCCCCTTGTACGCGCGATCCCACGGCGGCGGGAGCAGGATGCCGAACTGCTTGCGCGGCTTCGGCAGCTCGTGTTGCAGCTGCATGAGCACGTCACGACCGGCGTTCCACACCGGCGGCCGTTTCGACGACAGCACCGAGGTGAACGACAGCGGGATGAGCTGCTTCGCTCCATCGCTCGCGAGGTCGAGGTCGCCGCTGAAGAGCACGCCGCCCGACTTGCGTACGAGGACCACCGTCGCGCCCTGCCCCTTGCCCTTGACGCGGAAGACGCGCGCGTCCGGCCGCACCAGGTCGTCGGGCTTCAGGACGAGGTCGGCACCGCCCGAGACCGCCGCCGCGTCGTCCTCATGCACCGCGATCTGCACGCCCAGCGTCTCGCGGTACCGATGCGCCTCCGCGGCGCGAGCCGCGTTCGTCGCGAGCAGCAGGGAGGCGCGTCCGGCGCCCTGGATGAGGCGCAGCGCGCGCTCGCTGAAGGGCGGGATGTCGATGAGAAGGTTGCCGCGTGCCGCATCGAAGACGATGTACTGACGCTCGTCATCGAGCGGGGTGTAGAGCTCGAAGATCCACGAACGAAGCTGCTGAATGTCCATGAAGGGCCGGGCTATCGTACAAGTTCACTGAGGACGAGCGCTCCGTCGACGCGGATCAGCACGCGCTTCGTTTCGAGGCGCAGGGTCGTCCGCTCGATCTGCTCGTCGTCCCATTCGAACAGGCGCTTCACCTGCTTCGACGTCACGCCGCCCGCGAGCTCGAGCAGCCGCTCCAGCAGCAGCGTGGTCGCGTCGTGCGATGTGATCCGCTCCGCCTTCTTCACGATCTCGGGGTAGCGTCGGACGAACAGGTCGTACGTGTAGTTGTAGTCCTCGCGGCCCTCGCCGACGGCCTTCACGCGCGCGACGTACATGAGGCGCTGCAGCTCCTCGACGGCCTTCGCGTAGTCGGACTTCCCCTCCTGCGAGGTGATGCCGAGGTCCGCGCGCATGCGCTTCGTCTGCGTCTCGCCGCGCTGCGCGAGGTAGTCGATGACGCGGCGCGCGATGTCTGACAGCCGGCCCGCGCGCACGTCGTCCAGATGGTCGTCCGCCTCGCCGGCGCGCCCGAACGTCGCGTAGAACGTGGGCAGCATCTTCATCGAGACGAACGTCGGCTTCCGGATGAGCAGCTTGCCGTAATAGAGGCGTTTTGCCTCGGGCAGCTCGTCCTTCCAGCCCCACATCCAGCCCCACTTGCGGTCCTCACTGCTCGTCGAAAGGTGGTCGAAGCAGGCCGGGATGGGTGCGTCGCCGGTGCGCAGCGTGAAGGCGAAGCAGAAGCCGAAGGCGTCCACCATCTCGACGAGCTGGTCGGCGTTGCGGACGCGATGCGCCCGGTTGACGCGCTCGCGGTGCGCGGCGAGCGCGTCGTCGAGGCGCGTGTCTTTGGGCCGGGGAGCCTGACGAAAGGCGCGCGTCGCGGTCATGATTGAAATACTCTGCCCGAGTGGGGCTGAGGGTGGGGATCATCGGTCTCGGGTTCGGTGCACGGCAGATACCTGGCTTCAGGGCCTCGGGATGGGACGTCACCGCTGTGTGCACCTCTCACCTCGAACGCGCGAGCCTGGTCGCGAAAGAGCACGGCATCGCCACGGCCGTCGCCGACGTTGCCGAGCTGTGCGCGCGCGACGACGTCGACGTCGTGTCGGTGGCCTCCCCGCCGCACGTACATCGCGATCACGTGATGACCGCGCTCGCCGCGGGGAAGCACGTGCTCTGCGAGAAGCCGTTCGCGAACGACACGAGCGAGGCGCGCGAGATGCTCGCCGCGGCCGAACGAGCGGGCGTGGTGCACGCGATCGATCACGAGTTCCGGTACTCGCCCGGCCGCTCGAAGGTCAAGGACCTTCTCGATGCGGACGCCATCGGCGCTCCGCGCCTGGCGCTGGTCATGGAGATGACCGGGGCGCTCGTCGACCCGAACCGGCCGCGACAGGAGTGGTGGCTGCGCCGCGACCAAGGCGGTGGCCTGCTCGGCGCGCTTGGATCGCACTGGATCGACTCGGTGATCTGGTGGCTCGGCGCGGTCGAGCGCGTCTCCGCCGAGCTCGCGATCTCCACGCCGACGCGGCCATCCGTCGACGGCGGCACGGTGAAGGTCACCGCCGACGACACGGCGCAGCTGCTCCTGCGTCTGCGAAGCGGCGCGATCGCGACGGTGCAGCTCTCGAGCGCGGTCCACCACCCGTCGCGGCGCGTGATCCTGTACGGGAGCGGCGGGTCGCTCGTGCTCGGCGGCGACGGCCGCGTGATGCTGGCACGCGGCTCGGGTCCGCTCGAGGAGATCCTCCCGGCGTCGTCGAGCGATGGCGCGTTCGCCGAGCTCGCACGGCGGGTGGGCGAGCACATCGAGGCGGGACCGAGCGGAAGGGCCGACGCGCCGCACCCGACCTTCGCCGACGGCCTCCGCGTCCAGGAAGTCATGGATGCCGCGTATCGCTCGGCCGATATCGGACGCGCGGTCGCGATCCCTAGCTGAGGAACACCGCGACGATCCCCGCGAGGATCGCGACGCTCATCGCACGGCGCGAGCTCTGGTGGAGCGACGCGAATTCGCGCCGCGACGGTGCGTCGTCGCGCAGGTCGTCCCACCCAGGAGTTTGCGCCCGGATCGAACGCGCCACGGGATTCGCCCAGGCGCTGGAGTAGAGCGTCGCGCCACAGAGCACGAGGAGCGCGAGCCAGCGCGCGATGAGCCGAGTCTCGGGCGCGCCGGTGACCTCGAACGCCGTCGCCTTGAGGACGCTGGTCACGACGATGAGGACGACGGACAGGATCGCGAGGCCGTCGTAGCGGCCGAGGATCGCGCCAAAGATCGCGCCCGCCTCGCCGCGCGAACGGACGGAGGCGAAGATCGCCGGGGCGGCCGCCACACCCAGCACCAGCGCGCCGCCGACGAGGACCGCGAGCGCCAGGTGGTAGACGAACTGGAGCGTGTCGAAGTAGAGCGTCTCCATGCGTGCATGATGACCAGAGCGGCATTTCCGACCGCCTCGCTCGGTTTAGACTTGAGGCCAAGGGAGCACGAATTGCCCGGCTACCGCGACTACTTCGCCGAGATCAAGAAGCGGGTCAAGGAAGCGACGCCGCAGCAGGTCGCCGACCTCCTGCGCGCCGGCGACATCCAGCTCGCCGACGTCCGCGAGAAGAGCGAGTGGGACGAGGGGCACCTGCCCGGCGCGGTGCACCTGCCGAAGAGCTACCTCGAGCAGTGGGCCGAGGACCGCATCCCCGACAAGGACAAGACCACGATCCTGTACTGCGCGGGCGGGGTACGGTCGGCCATGGCCGCGGACACCCTCGCCAAGCTCGGCTACGGGCATGTGATCTCGATGTCCGGCGGCTTCAACCGCTGGAAGGATTCCGGCCTCCCCTGGAAGAAGCCCGAGGCCGGTCTCACGCCTGAACAGGCCCAGCGCTACAGCCGGCACCTCCTCATCCCCGAGGTGGGCGAGTCGGGCCAGCAGCAGCTGCTCCGGAGCAAGGTCCTGCTCATCGGAGCCGGCGGACTTGGATCGCCGGCCGCTCTGTATCTGGCCGCCGCGGGGATCGGAACGCTGGGCATCGTCGACTCGGACGTCGTCGACGCGACGAACCTCCAGCGGCAGATCCTGCATTCGACCGAGCGCATCGGCGAGCCGAAGACCGAGTCGGCGCGCCAGACGCTCGAGGCGCTGAACCCCGACGTGAAGGTCGTCGGGTACCAGGAGCGGCTCACCAGCGAGAACATCGACCGCATCCTTCCCGAGTACGACGTCGTCGTGGACGGTGCCGACAACTTCCCCACCCGCTATCTCCTCAACGACGCGTCGGTGAAGCACGACAAGCCGGTCGTGCACGGGAGCATCTATCGCTTCGAAGGCCAGGTCACGGTGTTCAAGCCGCACGACGGCCCCTGCTACCGCTGCCTCTTTCCGACCCCGCCGCCGCCGGAGCTCGCGCCATCGTGCGCGGAGGCCGGCGTCCTCGGCGTGCTCCCCGGCGTCATCGGGACGATCCAGGCGAACGAGGTCATCAAGCTGCTCCTCGGCATCGGCGAGCCGCTCGTCGGGCGCTATCTACTGTTCGATGCGCTCGAGGGTTCATTCCGCGAGGTCCGGCTGCGTCGCGATCCGAAGTGCCCGGTCTGTGGCGACAGCCCGACGATCACCGAGTACATCGACTACGAGGGCTTCTGCGCGTCGCCGTCGGAGTGGCAGGCGCAGCACGCGCTCAAGGTGAGCACGCCGGCCGACTGACCCGTCGACGTCACATATCCTGTGACGTAGTGGGTGTGCTCCGGATCATCTCGCTCCTCGCGCTGCTGGCCGTCGCCTGCAGCGGCACCCCGCCGGTCACGGCGACCTCGCCATCGCCGACCGCATCTGTCGACATCAAGCGCACCAAGCTGGATATCGCCTACGCCTCGCTCAGCGACCAGGACGTGCACAAGGTCACGAGCAAGAAGATCCTCGAGGGCGCGATCGCTGCGCTCAACGCCGAGATCAAGAAGACCGGCGGCAAGGGCGAGATCGCCCCGATCGAGTTCCAGGACGTCGCGGACACCATCGTCCCCGACTTCAAGAAGTTCGCTGAGGCCGCCGCGACGGCGAAGGCGCAAAACCCGCAGATCACCGCGGATCGCTACGCCGACGTCGCGATCGAGGGCATGATGAGCGCGACCCCTGATTGCCACACCTATTACGTCGACAAGGGCGGCAGCGTCCATCGCTCGCGGCCCGAGCCGGCGAGCGGGCTGACCGCCCAGGTCCCGACGACGGGCACCGCGCTGGGCGGTCCGGACGAGGCGGGCCTCATCGGCCGGATGCTGCCCGGCGGGATCGTCTACATCACCTGGCACGAGTTCGTCGTGACCGGGAACTACAAGATCTTCGACGAGGTCCGCAAGATGATGGACAAGGGCCTCGCCGCCGGCGGCAAGGCCTGGCTCTTCGACCTTCGCGGCAACGTCGGCGGCTTCGACTCCGACACGATCGCCGCGTTCTTCCTCAACGGGGAGAAGATGCTCAACGTCGTCTACCGCGGCGGCGGAGCGACCGTCTCGACCAGCGCGCGCAAGGAATGGCGGCTCCCCGACGCCTACCAGCTCCCGTTGGCCATCATCCTCAACGACCGGGGCGGTTCCGGCCCCGAGGTCCTCGCGGCGGATCTCAAGGAGAACAAGCGGGCCACGATCGTCGGCGGCAAGAGCATCGGTTGCATGGGCGCCACGTCGATCACGAACATGACCGACGGCTCACGATTGGCGGTCGTGACCCAGGAATTCGTCGGGGCCAACACTGGCACCATCTACAACAACGTCGGTGTCCAGCCAGACGTACAAGCAGACGACAGGAGTGCTGTCGACAAAGCGATCGAGATCCTCAAGCAGAAGATCTGAGCTCCTTTCGACTCAGACAAAGGCACGCTCGCTCGCGACGTAGTGACCCAGAGGTACCAGTACGGGGGTCCGGTTCGTACGTCCCGCGCCCGAATCGGGTTTCGGTGTGACGGTTTTGGTACCAGAAGGGGGTTGGCGGACCGGCTTCGTGCCCGTATGGTGCGCGCACAGATTCACTGAGGACGCGGATAGGGGGCCACCTGGTCGTGACAGTCGTCGCAGCACGCATCGACTCGCTTCCTTCCTTCGAGCAGATGGGTCCGGTGCCGGACGTCATCGAGCGGGCGCGCAGCGGCGACCGCGCCGCATTCGCGGATCTCTACGACACCCACGTCGACGCGGTGTACCGCTACATCCTCTACCGCGTCCGTGAGCCCAGCGACGCCGAGGATCTGACCAGCGACGTCTTCACGCGCGCCTTCGCGAACATCCACCGCTACCGCTGGCAGGGCAAATCGTTCCTCGCGTGGCTCTACACGATCGCGCGCAACGCGGTGACGGACCGCCGTCGCCGTCAGCGTCCGACCGTCGACCTCGACAACGCGTTCGGCATCGCCGAGGACGGCCCGACCGCGCACGAGCACGCGGTCCGTGGTGAGGAAGTCGACGCGCTACGTGGCGCGGTGAAGCACCTGACGATCGAGCAGCAGGAGGTCCTGGTCCTCCGCTTCGTCGAGAACATGTCGAGCCGCCAGGTCGCGAACATGCTCGGCAAGAACGAGGGCGCGATCCGCGCTCTGCAGTTCCGCGCGCTGGGTCGTCTGCGCAAGCTCATGACGACCGAGGTCGCCTGAGCGCCTGAAACTCGGCGCAGTCGGCGGCCATAGACTCAATACATGCGCTCTCGCGCGCTTCCCCTCCTTCTCGTCGTGGCATTCGTCGCGACCTCCTGCGGCCTGCTGCCCGCGGACCTGCAGCACGAGCTGCTGCCGTCGCAGACCCAGTACAAGACCGCTGAGGCGGCGTACTCCGTCCTCATCGAGCGCCACGTCGACAAGCCCACGCCGCAGCAGCTGATCCCGGGCGCCCTCGACTGGGTCGCGAAGTACCTGCAGGACAGCAAGATCAACGACAACCCACAGGTGGATCGCCCGACGCTCACCGGAAGCATCTGGTCCGACTTCGCGAAGCTCGCGGCGTCGCTTGACGCGGTGCTGCAGCGCTACCCGACCGCGGACAAGACGCTGGTCGAGCGCGCCGCGGTGGACGGCATGGCGCGCGCGATGAACGAGTGCCACACCTATTACCTCAATCCCGAGCGCGCGAAGGGTTTCAACCAGCGGCCCGCGCCGGTGAGCGGCATCGGCGTGCAGATCTTCCAGCCCGAGCCGAACCAGCCGATCGAGGTAATTGACGTCTACGCGGATACGCCCGCCGCGCGCGCCGGGGTGAAGAAGGGCGACAAGATCATCCGCGTGAACGGCGAGGACGTCGCGGCGCTCACGACCGACGAGGTCGCGAACCGCGTGCGCGGCCCCGAGGGCACCCCGGTCACCGTGACGTTCCTCCGCGGGACGCAGGAAGTGGAGCTCACGCTCACGCGCGCGCGCTTCCAGGCGCCGCTCGTCGTCTCGCGCATGGAAAGCGACTCGATCGGATACCTGTCCGCGAAGCAGCTCATCTCGTCGGTCGCGGACGACATGGCCGCGGCGGCGCGCACCCTCTCCGCCCAGGGCGCGACGGCGTGGATCCTCGACCTGCGCGACGACCCGGGTGGCGAGCTCAGCGTGGCCGTCAATGTCGCGAGCCTCTTCGTGCAGCGCGGCACGCTCGTCTATCAGATCGGCCGTGACGGGCAGCGGACGGCCGTCGACTCGAATCCGAACAAATTCCTCGGTCTGAACAAGCCGCTCGTCGTGCTCGTGAACAAGAACTCGGCGTCGGGGTCCGAGATCATCGCGGCCGGCATCCGCGCCAACGGCGCGGGAACGGTCATCGGCACGCAGACGGCTGGCTGTGTGGGTACCGGACAGCCACGCGAGCTCCCCGACGGGGGCCTGCTGCTCGTCACGCTGACCAAGATGCAGGACGCGAAGACCGGCGCCGACCTGAACGGCCCGGGGAAGGGCGTCGTGCCGGACAAGGTCGTTGCCGACCCCGCCGACCAGCAGCTACAGGCCGCGATCCAGTTCCTCCGGGGTCACGCCTGATCCAGAGACCGTCCTCGCTCGTCTAGCTCTGCAGCCCCAGCGCGACGAGCCCGGCGACGAGGACCGCCACCCCCACGTATTGGTTCGGCGCCAGGCGCTCGCGTAGCACCGCGATCGCCAGGAGCGCGGGGATGAGCGGATACGCACCGCTCCCGGTCATGACGAACGACGCGTATCCGGCAGCGATGCCCAGGGCGAGCAGGACGTTCGCGCCGGTATCCAGGACCCCCGTGACCGCCACGAGCGCGAGAGCGGGGCGGGCGGCAAGAGGGCGGAGTGAGGTGCGGCGCGCCAGCACGAATGCCGCTAGGAGCGCCACGCTGAAAGAGCGCTGCACGACGATGAGCGCGAGGCCATCCGTCTCTCGCACGCCGACCGCGAAGATCGCGCTCCAGAGCGCGAAGCCGAGCGTCGCGTAG
>JBKPCZ010000125.1:0-8737 GCA_046727665.1 Chloroflexota bacterium | reverse complement strand
GGCAGCGTGCAGGAGACGACGATGCTCGACCGCGTCTTCCGCGAGCCGGCGCTGGTCGACGAGCGCGTCGAGCGCGTGATGGAGGCGCCGTTCCCGGTGGTACAGGCGAGCGAGGACATCGAGCGTCTGTACGCCGAGCTCTCCGCCGGAGCTCCCGCGCTCCTCGCGGCGTCGGACGACCGGCCGGTCTCGATCATCACCAAAGCGGATCTGCTGGAGTTCGTCGCCCACCAGCGGCGCCGCGCGCGATAGGGTTTGGCGCGGACGAGGGACTATTTGCGGCGCGGCGCAACCTCACGACACGTCGAAAGGATTACGGTCCCTCAAGATTCATGCGCGGGTCATGACGACGATGACGGCGTGGTGGTTCAGCGGGAGGTGTGAGTGATGGCAGCCCTGATCGAGTTCATCTGCATCACGGAGCATGAGCGGCGCGGCGACCCGACGATAACGCTCGAGCAGAAGGCGTGGGCGTATTGCGGCGCCGGTGGTGCCGACGGTCACAAGTGGGCGCGCATCGATCCGACGCCCGTAGAAACACTGCGATCACGCTCGACCAACGGCCATTCTCATCTCTCGTCCGAGCAGAGTGACGAACGCGCGTTCGCTGAGGGCCCAGGTCGGTAGCACTCCTCCCCGCGCCCGCGCCGCCCTCGCGAGTCTCCGCCGCAGCCACGGATCCGTCATGAGCCGCAGCGCGCTCGTCAGCGGACGCACCCGTCGCGGCGGCACGAACAGTCCGGCGTCGCGGACGATCTGACGTATCGGTGCGATGTCCGCGGCGATGATCGGGAGGCCACGAGCGAGCGCTTCCGCGAAGACGGTCCCGTAGCCCTCGCTCTCCGTCGGTAGCGCGAAGACGTCCGCCTCCGCGTAGCGCCGCGCGAGCCGCCGCTCGGCGAGCACGCCGTGCACGATCACGCGGCTTCCGCGCACCCTGGATCGGATCCGCGCCTGGACCGCATCGCCGTATGCGCGCGAGCCGGCGTCGCCGACGAGGTGAAGCTCCACATCCGGCACGCGCGCCGCCGCAGCGACGAGCGTCAGCGTCCCCTTCGCCGGCGACCAGTTCGCGACGCTGAGGACGCGAAGATGCGTGTCGCGCGTTTCGCGGGGACGACGCACGACGCGCGGGACGCCGTCGCATCCCGGCGCGATGACCGCGATACGTGAACGCGGCACACCGGCGCGCGCGACCGTGCGCGCCAGGGTGGCGCTGACCGCGACGACCCGGTCGGCCGAGCGGAGCGCGAGGCGCGTCCCGCGCGCCGTCGTTGGCATGTGCATCAGCGTCACGAGACGCGCGCCGAGGGTTCGGCGCGCCCAGGGGATGAGCGGCGCGACGAGCGGTATCGCGATGCTGTCGATGACGATGACCCTCGGCGCCAGGCGCGCGAGCAGCGTCCGCGCCTCCGCCGTAGAGGCGATCGGGACGATCCGCAGCGGCACGCCCGCGCGCCGGCAGGCACGCTCCATCCGCCGGTCGTAGAGGTTCCCGCCCGTGCGGCGTGCGATGTCGCCGCTGACGAGCAGCACCGCCCGCTCAGTCGTAGGTGAGGATCACCTGCACCGTCTCCTCCGGCCGCTGGTCGACGAGCTCGTACGCCTCGGCGGCCCGCGCGAAGGGGATGCCGTGCGTGATGAGCGGCCGGAGAACGAGGTCGCTGAGGAGCGAGCGCGCCGTATCGAGCCGTCGCTCGCGATCCCAACGCGGCGACAGCGCCGGGTCGATCTGGGAGACCTGCGAGCTGATGAGACGCAACCGCGCGCGGTGGAAGCGCGACCCGAGCTCGAGGCTCACGGGCTTCGTCCCGTACCACGAGCACACGACGACCGTGGCCTGGAACGCGGCCGCGTCGATCGCGAGCTGCAGCGCGCGGGCGTTGCCGCTCGCCTCGATCACGAGATCGGCGCCACGTCCGTTCGTACGTGCCGCGATCCGCGCGAGAGCTGCGTCGGGCGTGACCGCCTCGTCCGCGCCGCAGCGCAGCGCGAGCTCGCGTCGCAGAGCGATCGGCTCCACGGCCGTTACGCGCCCGCCGGCGCGTTTCACGAGCTGGGTCACGAGCAGACCCACCACGCCCTGGCCGATCACCGCGACCTCGTCGCCGAGATGCGGGTGCGCATCGAGGACGACGTTGAGCGCGGTCTCGCAATTGGCAAGGAACACGCCGAGCTCGGGGCGCAGGCGCTCGGGTAGACGCACCGCGGCGTCCGCGCTCACGACGTACTCCTCTTGATGTGGGTGGTGCACGAAGACGTGGTCACCTGGCGTGAGACCGGTGACGCCCTCGCCGGTCTCGACGACGCGCCCGACGCTGGCGTAGCCGAACTTGATCGGGAAGCCGTAGCTCCCCGCGAGCGTCGGCAGGTCGAGCGCGAGCTCTGCGGGCACCTGCCCCCGGAACACGAGCATCTCCGTGCCGTGCGAGAGCCCGGAGGCGATGGCGCGGACGCGCACCTGGCCTGCGCGCGGCGCGGGGATGGATTCGTCGCGCAGCTCGACCACGCGGGCGCGGGGGAACCAGACGCTTGCGGCCATCACGCGCTCCGGCGCGCGGCCTCCCATTGCGGCTCGCCGTAGAAGATGAGGTCCTCGCCACACGTGACGAAGCGGGCACGCGAGAAAGTGAGCGCCTGCCGCAGGTAGTCGATGTGGAGATCGCCCACCGCGTCGACGCCCTCGCCGATGACCTTGGGGGCGATGCACACGACCAGGCGGTCGACGAGGTGGTCGCGCAGCGCCGAGGTGATGATCCCGCGACCGCCCTCGATCAGGAGCGAGCCGATGCCGAGGCCGCGCAGGCGCCGCACTAGGTCGGTGAGATCCACCGCGCCCCTGTCGTCGGCATGCGCGCGCAGGACTTCGCCACCCGCGGCGCGGATCGCGCGTGCGCGCTCCTCTGGCGCATTCGGCGCGGTCGCCACGATCGTCCGCGTGCTGCGGTCAGCGAGCACGCTGGCGACGATAGGGACGCGGAGCTTGCTGTCGACGATCACGCGGATGGGCGATCGCCCCTCGACGAGGCGAACGGTGAGCCGCGGATCGTCGGCGAGCACAGTGCCGATCCCGACCATGACCGCGTGGTGCGAGGCGCGCAGCTCATGGGCGAGGCGCAGCGACGACTCGCCGCTCACCCAGTGAGCGTCGCCGGTGCGCGCTGCGATGCGCCCGTCGATCGTCTGCGCGTAGTGCACGGTCACCGCCGGCCGAGTGTGATGCCCGTTGCGGCCGGGAGCGGACGAGACGAACGGCTCACCATCCAGCAGGTGCCCCATGCGACGCGCCTTCGTGCGGAGGTAGCTCAGGTTGACCGCGTTGGGCAGCGCCTCGATCGGCACGCGTTCCAGGACCTCGATGCCATGCTCCGCGAGCGCTCGCAGCTTCGCGGGGTTGTTCGTCAGGACGCGCGCGCGGCGCACGCCCAGCTTGTGGAGCACGGCCGCGGCGGCCGCGTAGTCGCGTCCGTCGATCGGCAGGCCCAGCGCGACGTTCGCGTCGACGGTATCGAGACCCCCGTCCTGGAGCGCGTACGCGCGGATCTTGTCGAAGAGGCCGATGCCGCGCCCTTCGTGACGCAGATACAGGAGGACGGCGCGTTCGGCGCGGCCGACCTGCTCGAGTCCCGCTTCGAGCTGTTCGCCGCAGTCGCAGCGCAACGAACCGAGCGCCTCTCCGGTCAGGCATTCGGAATGGACCCGAACGAGGACCGGATCGTCGCCCGCGACCTGGCCGTGCACGAGCGCGACCACCTCGGTCTCGTCGCCGAGACGGAAGACGTGGATCCGGAGCTCACCATGCCGCGTGGGCAGGGATGCAGCGGCCTCGGTCTCGCGTGCGCGGCGCACGATCATATTGTCGGACGAAGCAAGGGCCGCGCCAGCGCTCACTCGCGCACGACCGCCGCGCGCGTCAGCGCGTGTAACGGCAGGCCAACGAAGGCTTCGTCAGAGTAGGCGGCGAACGAGTATGAGCAGGTCATCGAGCTCGAACGGCTTCGCGAGATAGGTCGTGACGCCCAGTGCGCGGGCACGCTCGGGGAGATCGCCGGCGGCGCTGAGCAAGAGGATGGGCACGTCGCCTAGTCCGCGTTCGCGCAGCGAGCTCACGATCTGCTCCGCGCCCCCGCGCGTGAGTCGCAGGTCGAGCACGACGAGATCCGGTCGCGTTCCGAGCTCGCCGTCGAGACCCGCCGAGTCGCTCACCGCAGCGGTCGCATAACCCTCGGTCTCGAGGATGTCGGTCAAGAGCGACGCGATATCTCCGTCATCCTCGACGATGACGACGCGCCGCCGCGCCTTCTCCCCGCTCCTCATCGCATCACGTTACGCCGCATACTCAACCGCGTGCCGACGCGGAAGCGCAAGCCCGGATTCGATACCCTCGCGATCCACGCCGGCCAGGAGCCCGAGGGCCTCACCGGGGCGGTGACCGTGCCGATCTTCCAGACCTCGACCTTCGCGCAAGAGGCGGTCGGGAAGAACAAGGGCTACGAGTACGCGCGCACCGGCAATCCGACGCGGACCGCGCTCGAGACGTGCCTCGCCGCCCTGGAGGACGGGCGCTGGGCGCTCGCGTTCGGCTCGGGCATGGCGGCGACCGACGCCATCGCGCACCTTCTGAAGGCCGGCGACCACGTCGTGATGGGCGACGACGTGTATGGCGGGACGTACCGGCTCTTTGTGCGCGTGTTCGAGCAGCTCGGCGTCGCCACGACGGCCGTCGACATGCGGCAGCTCGCGAGCGTCCGGAAGGCGGTGCGCAAGGACACGCGCCTGGTCTGGATCGAAACGCCCACGAACCCGCTCCTGAAGGTGCTGGACATCCGCGCGCTTGCGGACATCGCTCACAAGGCCAAGGCCCTCGCGGTCGTCGACAACACGTTCGCGAGCCCGTACCTCCAGAATCCGCTCGCGCACGGCGCGGATCTGGTGCTTCACTCGACGACCAAGTACATCGGTGGCCACTCCGACGTTGTGGGCGGTGCCGTCGCCGGGAACGACCCGGCGCTCCGTGACCGGTTGGCGTTCCTGCAGAACGCTGTGGGTGGCGTGCCCGGACCGCTCGACGCCTGGCTCGTGCTGCGCGGTGCGAAGACGCTCGCGGTGCGGATGGAGCGGCACTCCGCCAACGGCCAGGCCATCGCGGAGTGGCTCAGCGAGCACCCCAAGGTCTCGCGCGTGAACTATCCGGGGCTGCGCGCGCATCCGCACCATGACATCGCCAAACGCCAGATGCGCGCGTTCGGCGGGATGCTGTCGTTCGAGCTGAAGAGCGGCGAGACCGCGGCGAAGCGCATGGCCGGGCGCACGAAGATCTTCGCGCTCGCGGAATCGCTCGGCGGGGTCGAGTCGCTCATCGAGGTCCCGCTGGCGATGACCCATGGCTCGGTCCGCGGCACGAAGCTCGCGCCGCCCGCCGGGCTCGTTCGCCTGTCGGTCGGCATCGAGACCGTCCACGATCTCATCGCGGACCTCGCGGAGGCGATCGGCTAGCAACGCTAGTCGATGACGGTGACCTCGCCGACCATCCCGTCGCCCTCGTGCTGCATGCAGACGTACGGGTAGCGGCCGGCCTTGGTGAACGTGAACGAAAAGGTCTGGCCGAACGTCATCGTGCGGTCCATGAACGAGCCATCTCGCGCAGCCAGGTCGTGCGTGGACTGACCGACCACCTTCCAGGTCACGGTGGTCCCGACCTTGACCGTGAGCTGCGCCGGGTCGAAGAAGTTATCGCCCATCTCGACGATCGCAACGGTCGCTGTCGCGCTCGGGCGCGCGGTGACGGTGTCGGTCGGGCTCGCCGTCGCTGCCGGTGCAGCGCTCGGCGTGAGTGTCGCGCTCGCCGTCGTCGCGGCAGCAGTCGGGGTCGTCGGGCTTGGCAACGCGCCGCATGACGCCGCGAGCATGACGATGGCAGACCAGACGACCGCGTTACGCCGCACTGTCAGACGTCCCATGCGATCCCTACGTGTCTATACGCTAGCCGGATGAACGTCGCGATCGCGTTCGGCGCGGGCATCCTGTCGTTCCTCTCGCCCTGCGTGCTACCGCTCGTGCCGGCGTTCCTCGTGAACATGGCCGGCGAAGCGGCCCTCGCCGGCACGCAGCGCCTGCGCACTCTCACGCACGCGCTCGCGTTCGTCCTCGGATTCAGCGCCGTGTTCACGCTGCTCTGGGTCGCGATCGCGCTGGTTGGCGCGCTCGCCGGCGACCTCGTCTACTGGCTGCAGCGGGTTGGTGGGATCGTCCTCATCGTGCTCGGCATGCACATGCTCGGGCTCATCACGATCCCGTTCCTCGCGCGCGAGCTCGACGTCCGCCTCGAGGGGAGTACGACCGGCGTCCCGCGATCGTTCCTCATCGGTGCCGCGTTCGGTGTCGGGATGACGCCGTGCATCGGGGCGTATCTCGCGGTGATCCTCGACCTGCTGCTCAACGAGGACATCGGCTCGGGAGCGGTGCTTCTCTCGGCGTACGCGCTCGGCATGGGCGTCCCATTCCTGCTGATCGCAGCGGGCATCGGTGGCACGCGGCGCGTCACGCGCGTGCTCGCGCGTGGCATCCGTGTGTTGAATCTCGTCGGCGGCACGCTCGTGATCGTGATGGGCCTGGTCCTCGTCGCCGGCCAGTTCGGACGCCTCGCGCAGCTGTTCAACTTTCTGTAACTAACGAGACCGTTACAACTGAGCGGCGCGCCAGCGAGAACGCATCGGTCACGGAGCGGTCGCCCGGTTCGTGCAGCCGCCTCGGGTCATGGACATCACGTATGCGACCGCGCTCTTCCTTCACATCCTCGGCGCCCTTGGGATCGCGTTCGCGAACGGGCTCGAGTTCATGCTTCTGCGCGGGCTGCGGCGCGGGTCTCCGGAGCAGACCGTGGTCTGGGCGGAGGTCTATCGCTTCCTGCCCGCTCTCGGCGGAGGCTCCCTGGGTCTCATCCTCCTCACGGGCATCTACATGATGGCCTTCCGCGGCGTGGAGCCGTGGATGGTCGTCGCGCTCGCGACGGTCGTTCTCATCGCCGTTCTGGGCGCGTGGGGCGGCATCCCCCTCAGGAACGCGGTGCGCGCCGCCGCCGCGCAGCCTGCATCGAACGACCTGCGGCTCGCGCTGCGCGACTGGCGCTTCCCGGTGTCGAACCGCCTGCGCATCGCGCTCCTGATCGGGCTCCTCTCGCTGATGGTCTTCAAGCCCGATCTCGTCGGCTCGATCGTCGCGATCGCCGTCGCGATCGGCCTGGGCGTTATCTGGTGCGTCCCGGTGTCGGACCGCACCTCGCGCGCGCCCGGAGCGCCGTCGCCGCTGCGTGATCGCGGGTAACGCCGAGCGTCCGTTGCGTGAGGCGATCGTGACGCCCGATACGCGCCGACGAATGGCGTGGGCGCTCACCGGCGTCGGATTCGTGCTGTTCTCGGGCTCGGGCATCCTCTTCTCGACGCTGCTCGCGCCCGACCCCTATCCGTCCCCGTTCGGCCCGCCACTCGGTCCACAGACCGACATCGCGCGGTACTTCACCGAAGCGCGGCCGCAGGTCGAGGCGATGAGCTTCGTCTACACGGTGGCCGCCGCGCTCTTCATCTGCTACGCGGCGTTCGTGTCCAACGTGGTGCGTCGCGCCGAGGATCCCACGAGCCCCTATCCGAACCTCGCGCTGAGCGGCGGCATCCTCGCCGGCAGCTTCTGGCAGCTCTCGGCGCTGTTCCTGTGGGTGCTCGCGCGGCCGGCGACGGTCGAGGAGCCCGGCCTGCTCCGCGCGATGCACGACCTCACTTATCTCTTCGGTGGTCCCGCGCATGTCCTGACGCTCGCACTCTTCGTCGGCGCCACCAGCATCGCGCTGCGCGATCTCGCGACAATGCCGCGCTGGCTCGTCTGGACCGGCATTGCGGCCGCGGCGATCTCGCTCCTCGGTGCGTTCGCGCTCCTGTGGGATCCGGCGACGCTGCTGTTGCCCGTCGGACGCGGCCTGGCGCTGCTGTGGATCCTCGCGCTGAGTGGCTTGCTCGCACTCCGGCCGTCGTGAGCTTCCGACGCAGCAGCGGAGGTAGGCGGAAAATGCAGGCGTGGCCGGACTGCGCGCGGACGCGCGCCGCAACCGCGACCAGATCCTGACCGCGGCGCGCGACAACTTCATCGATCGCGGTGTCGACGCGCCGCTCGATGAGATCGCGCTTCGAGCCGGCGTCGCGATCGCGACGCTCCGCCGCCGCTTCGGCGATCGTCACGCGCTCGAACGCGCCGTGGCACTCGATGCGTGGGCTCGCCTCATCGACGAGACCGAGAGGGCTGGCGCGGAGGAGCCGCAGGCGTTCGGCGTCCTCGTTCGATACCTGCATCGCGGGCTGGAGCTCCGCGTGGGTTCGTTGTTCCCGGTCCTCGTCACGGAGCTGGACGGCGACGACGACATCACGCGAGCGCGCGAACAGGCCGCCGGCGTGCTGCGAGCGGTCGTCGCGCGGGCTCACGAGGAAGGCACGCTCCGATCGGACGTCGACGCCGGCGATATCGGGCTGATCCTGGTGCGTCTGGGCCGACCGCTCGCGCATCTGCCGTCGGCGCTGGACGAGACGATCGCGCGCCGTCAGCTCGAGGTGCTCATCGACGGCCTGCGAGCCGCGCCGAGCGAAGGGCTCACGCTCGCCGGTCCAAAGCTGTCCTTCCGCGAGCTCCGGAGCATCGGTGCGACCAGCGCCGCATCGAAGAAGCGACCGCGGCGCGGGTGATGCCGTGGGCC
>JBKPCZ010000124.1:0-5621 GCA_046727665.1 Chloroflexota bacterium | reverse complement strand
GGTGCTCGACAACTCGATCGACGAGGCGATGAACGGCACGTGCGACCGCATCGACGTGTGGATCCACAAGACGAACGACGTCACCGTCGCTGACAACGGCCGCGGGATCCCGGTCGACAAGCAGCAGCAGACCGGCAAGTCCGCGCTCGAGGTCGTGCACACGATCCTGCACGCCGGCGGGAAGTTCGGCGGGGCCGGGTACAAGGTCTCCGGCGGTCTGCACGGCGTCGGCGTCTCGGTCGTGAACGCGCTCTCGAGCGAGCTCCTCGTCGAGGTCCACCGCGACGGCAAGGTGTGGACGCAAACATACGGGCGCGGCAAGCCGACGGGCCCGGTGAAGACCGTGACCAAGCCGCGCCTGCCTGATCCGCCGACGATCGAGTGGAAGGTGCGCCCGCGCCTCACCGGCACGGTGACACGCTTCTCGGCCGACCCGCAGATGTTCCCGGTGATCGAGTGGGACGCCGCGGTCGTCGAGCAGTGGCTCCGCGAGACCGCCTATCTCAACAAGGGGCTGTTCCTCGCGCTGCACGACGAGCGGAGCGACACCGAGGCCCACTACTACTTCGACGGCGGGATCATGTCGTTCGTCCGCCACCTGAATAGGTCGCACCAGGCGATCCACGCCAAGCCGGTGTACGTGGAGAAGACCTATGAGAACGACACCGTCGTCGAGGTCGCGCTGCAGTACAACGACGGCTTCGCCGAGAAGGTGTACACGTTCGCGAACAACATCAACACCATCGACGGCGGCGCGCACCTGACCGGCTTCCGCAATGCCCTCACGCGGACGATCAACGTCTACGCGCGCAAGAACGGCCAGCTGAAGGAATCGGACCCCAACCTCACCTCGGACGACGTGCGCGAGGGCCTCACCGCGGTGATCAGCGTGAAGATCAAGGAGCCCCAGTTCGAGGGTCAGACGAAGACGCGTCTCGGCAACGCCGAGGTCGCCGGCCAGGTCGCGGCCGCGGTGAACGACGCGCTCGGCCAGCACCTCGACGAGAACCCCACCGACGCGCGGCGCATCGTCGAGAAGTGCCTCACCGCGTTCCGCGCTCGCGAAGCCGCTCGGAAAGCGCGCGACGTATTCCGCAAGGGAGCGCTCGACGGCTTCTCGCTGCCGGGCAAGCTCGCGGACTGCCAGGAGCGCGACCCGGAGAAGTGCGAGCTGTTCATCGTCGAGGGCCCGTCGGCCGGCGGCAGCGCGAAGGGCGGCCGCGACCGGCGCACCCAGGCGATCCTGCCACTGAAGGGCAAGATCCTGAACGTCGAGAAGGCGCGCGCCGACAAGATGCTCGGCAACGACGAGATCAAGGCGCTCATCACCGCGCTCGGCACGGGCATCGGCGACTACTTCGACATGAAGAAGCTCCGCTACGGCCGCACGATCCTCCTCTGCGACGCGGACGTCGACGGCTCCCACATCCGCACGCTCCTACTGACGCTGCTCTACCGGCACTTCAAGCCGCTCATCGAGGAACGGCGGATCTACATCGGCCAGCCGCCCCTGTACCGGCTCCAGCTCGGCAAAGAGATCCGCTGGGCGTACTCAGACCACGAGCGCGACAAACTGGTCAAAGAGATGAAGCAGGGCGCGAAGACCAAGCGCGATGACCGTAGGAAGGCAGCCGCCGACAAGGCCGACGCCGAGGGCGGCGACAAGACGACATCGCGTGCGCGGCGACGCGCCGCCGAGGCCGCCGTCGACGCGGAAGCCGACGCGCCGGTCGCCAGCGACGAGGGCACCGACGACGGCAAGGGTGGCCGCGAGCCCGCCATCGCGCGCTACAAGGGTCTGGGCGAGATGAATGCCGAGCAGCTCTGGGACACCACGCTGAATCCGGCGACGCGGACGCTGAAGCAGGTGACGCTCGAGGACGCCGAGCAGGCGGACCTCGCGTTCGAGGAGCTCATGGGCAGCGAGGTCGAGGGCCGTAAGAAGTGGATCATGGCGAACGCGAAGAAGGCGGCGCTCGACATCTGATGGCGAGGCTCTCTGAACTCGGCGTCGACTTCGAGCACTGGTGCTTCGCGTGCGGCCGCCTCAACGACAGCGGGCTGCACCTCGACTTCGACGTGTCGCGGGGGCGCGCCGAGACGACGTGCGTGCCGGAGCGCCGCCATCAGGGGTACGACGGCACGGTGCACGGCGGGATCGTCACGGCGCTGCTCGACGAGACGATGGGCTGGGCGATCTTCCATCAGGGCATCTGGGGCGTGACCGCGCGCCTGGCGGTCACGTTCAAGCGGCCCGTGCTCGTCGGTGAGGAGCTGCGCGTCGTCGGCGAGGTCGTGCGCGAGCGCAGCCGCTCGATCGAGACGCACGGCACGGTCTCGCGTGCGCGCGATGGCGCGGTCCTCGCGGAGGCGGACGCCCTCTTCGTGGTGATGCCGGACGAGCGACGTCGCGAGCTCGAGCAGCGCTATTCGCGCACCGATGAGACGTTCGCGCGCGTGCGCGAGGCGGTGGCCGCGGAAGAGGCGATGGAGCACGGACGAACGTGATAGACGAACCGAAGAACGACCGGGTGATCGGCATCGAGCTCGAGCAGGAGATGCGCCAGGCATACCTCGACTACTCGATGAGTGTCATCGTCGCGCGCGCGCTTCCCGACGTGCGCGACGGCCTCAAGCCGGTGCAGCGCCGGATCCTCTACACGATGCACGAGATGGGCCTGCGGAGCGATCGACCGTTCCGCAAGTCCGCGGCGATCGTCGGCGACGTGATGGGGAAGTACCACCCCCACGGCGACGTGCCGATCTACGACGCGCTCGTGCGCCTGGCCCAGGACTTCGCCGCGCGGTATCCGCTGGTGCAGGGCCAAGGAAACTTCGGCTGCTTCTCCGGAGACACGAAGGTCGAGCTGTACAACGGCGAGCAGAAGACGCTCGCGGAGCTCGTCGACATGGCGCACCGCGGGGCGCGGGTCGACGTGTTCACCGTCGATGCGCACCGCAACGTGCGCATCAAGCCGATGCGCGCGCCGCGCCTCGTGCGCCGCAACGATCCCGTCGTGAAGGTGACGCTCGAGTCGGGCGCGGAGATCGTGTGCACGCCCGACCACCGTTTCATGGTCCGCGACGGCACGTACCGCGAGGCGCAGCAGCTGAAACCCAAGGATCAGCTCATGCCCTTCGCGCGGTCGTCGATCCCCGAGCGCCTGCATCGCACCGGGGCCTTCCCGATCCCGGCCAGCCTCACCCAGAAGGTGGCGAAGGTCGAGCCCGCGGGTCGCGCCGACGTGTACGACCTCACCGTCGACGTCACGCAGAACTTCGCGCTCGCCGCCGGGATCTTCGTCCACAACTCCATCGACGACGATCCGCCAGCGCATATGAGGTATACCGAAGCGCGGCCGGCGGCGATCGCGAACGAGATGCTCGCGGACATCGACAAGGACACCGTCGACTGGATCCCGAACTACGACAGCCGGCACCTCCAGCCCGTCGTCATGCCGGCGCGGCTGCCGAACCTGCTCGTGAACGGCTCCGCGGGCATCGCGGTCGGCATGGCAACGAACATCCCGCCGCACAACCTGACCGAGATCGCCACCGCGACGAAGCGCCTGATAGACGATCCCGAGCTCACGACCGACGACCTCTGCGAGACGATCCTGGGCCCCGACTTCCCCGGCGGGGGGCTCATCTACCGTTTCGAGGAAGAGAAGAACGTCGAGACCGGCAAGGCCGAGCGCATCGACGCCATCCGTCGCGCCTACGCGAACGGCCGGGGCCGCATCCTCATGCGGGCCAAGGCGCACGTCGAGGACATACGCGGCGGGCGTCAGTCGATCGTCGTGAGCGAGCTCCCCTACGCGGTGAACAAGGCATCGCTCATCGAGAAGATCGCCGATCTCGTGCAGACCAAGCGCATGCAGGGCATCAGCGACATCCGCGATGAGAGCGACCGCGAGGGGATGCGGATCGTCATCGAGGTCAAGCGCGACGACAGCCCGGAGCGTGTGCTGAACAACCTGTTCAAGCACACTGCGATGCAGTCCGCCTTCAACCTGAACATGCTCGCGCTCGTCGATCAGGAGCCGCGGACGCTGTCACTCAAAGAGGTCCTCCAGCACCACATCGACTACCGCAAGGCGGTCATCCGCCGACGCACCGAGCATGACCTCGCGAAGGCGAAGGAGCGCGCGCACATCCTCGAGGGGTTCAAGATCGCGCTCGATCACATCGACGAGATCGTGAAGACGATCCGCGCGAGCAAGACGCCGGACACCGCGCTCGCCAGCCTGCAGCAGAAATTCGGGCTCACCGACGCGCAGGCGAGGGCGATCCTGGAGATGCAGCTCCGCCGCCTCACCGGACTCGAGCGCCAGCGGATCGAGGACGAGTACCAGGCGACGATCAAGCTCATCGCGGAGCTGGAGACCATTCTTGGTAGCGCACGCCGGATCCTCGCCCTGATCAAAGCGGACCTCGACGACCTCGTGACGAGATACGGGGACGAGCGCCGCACGCTCATCGCCGACGACCTGCCCCGCCAGTTCACCGACGAGCAGCTGGTCGCCGACGAGGACGTCGTCATCACGCTGTCGAGTCGTAACTACGCCAAGCGCATGCCGCTCTCGACGTATCGGGCCCAGCACCGCGGCGGCCGCGGTGTCATCGGGATGCAAACGCGCGAGGAGGACGACGTCGAGCACCTCGTCGTCGCGCGTAACCACGACAAGCTATACGTGTTCACCGACCGCGGCCGCGTCTTCGCGCTCAAGGTGTACGAGCTGCCCGACGCGAGCCGCACCGCGAAGGGCACGCCGATCCAGAACATCCTCGAGGCGATGCAGCAGGGTGAACGGGTCTCGGCGCTCGTCGCGCTCCGCGACACGACGACGACACAGTTCCTGATGATGGCCACGCGCAAGGGCTTCGTGAAGAAGACCGCGCTCTCGGAGTACGCGACGGTCCGCCGCGCGGGGCTCATCGCGATCGCGCTCCGCAAGGGCGACGAGCTCGCGTGGGTCGCCCCGTGCGGGAAGGACGACCGGATCCTCCTGGCCACGCGCAAGGGCAAGGGCATCTGCTTCAAGGCGTCCGACGCCCGACCGATGGGCCGCCCAACGCAGGGCGTTACGGGTATCCGGTTGCAGAAGGGGGACGAGGTCGTCGGCATGGGCATCGCGCGGCCGCGCACCGAGGTCCTCTCGGTGACCGCGAACGGGTACGGCAAGCGCACCGCGGTCGAAGAGTTCCCGACCCAGGGACGCGGCGGCCAGGGTGTCATCCTCGCCTCACTCGGCCCCAAGACCGGCGAGGTCGCCGCGATGCAGATGGTCGATGAAGGCAGCCAGGAGATCCTCCTGATCTCCACGACCGGCGTCGTGATCCGCACGCCACTGGACCAGATCCGCGTGCTGGGCCGGCCCACGATGGGCGTGAAGGTCATGACCACCGGGGACGCCAAGATCGCTTCGATCGCCACGTTCACGACGACGCGACCGACCCAGACACAGCTCCCGGTCAAATAGTCCCGGCCGACAGGCACGCGGGCGTCCGCGCACCTGTCAAGAGCGCGTACGAATTCGGTCGCAGTGGTACCGAATTGGGCCGTTTGGGCGTTGTTTCGACGCGGGCGTGCCGATATGGTCTGCCCGACGGTCGAAGAC
>JBKPCZ010000123.1:0-5461 GCA_046727665.1 Chloroflexota bacterium | reverse complement strand
ACGGCGTGTGGCGGCTCGAACCCGGCGGCGACCGGCACGCCCGGCACGACCGGCGGCGCGACGACAGCCGACCCGTGCGGCGTACCGGTGAAGGGCAGGTGCCCGACCGAGGCACAGGCCGTGACCGGCGCCGGTGCGACGTTCCCCGGTCCGCTCTACACGAAGTGGATCGACTCGTACAACCAGCTGACCGGCGTGCAGGTCAACTATCAGGCCGTCGGTTCCGGTGGTGGCATCAAGTCCTTCACCGACAAGACGGTCGACTTCGGCGCGTCAGATGTACCGCTCACCGATGCTCAGTTCGACGCGATCAGCGGCGGCCTGTACATGCTGCCGATGGCGCTCGGTTCGGTCGTGCCCACCTACAACGTTCCGAACGTGACGGCGTCGATCAAGTTCACCCCCGAGGCGCTCGCGGGGATCTACCTCGAGCAGATCAAGAAATGGAACGACCCGAAGATCACCGCCGAGAATCCCGGCGTCACGCTGCCGGACCTCGCCATCACGACGGTCCACCGTTCCGATGGCTCAGGCACGACCGGCGTGTTCACCGACTATCTCTCGAAGGTCAGCCCCGAGTGGAAGACCAAGGTCGGTTCGGCCACGTCCGTGAACTGGCCGGGCGGGGTCGGCGGGAGCGGTAACGCCGGCGTGGCCGGCGCCGTGAAGAACCAGCCGGGCACGATCGGTTATGTCGAGCTCATCTACGCCATCCAGAACAAGCTCGGCTACGGCACGGTAAAGAACGCGGCCGGCAAGTACGTCGAGGCGAGCCTCGACTCGACCACCAAGGCCGCCGACGGCTTCGTCTCCCCGGACTTCGGCAACCTCAAGGGTCAGGCGGCGAAGATCTCCATCACCAATTCCACCAATGCCGACGCCTGGCCCATCTCGACTTTCACTTTCCTTCTCCTGCCGAAGGACTTCAGCGACAAGGCGAAGGGCCTCGCCATCCTGCGCTTCTCTTGGTACGGCACGCACGACGGGCAATCCTTCGCGAAGGATCTGGGCTACGCACCCCTGCCGACCGCGGTGCAGAAAGCCGCTGAAGAGGTGCTGAAGTCCATCACCAGCGCAGGCACCAAGATCCTCAAGGTCAATCCGTAGCAACGTGAGTCGCTCCATCGATCGAGCGTTCGCCGCGAGCGTGACGGCACTGGCGATGCTGGTGCCGCTCACGCTCGTCGCCATCGCGGTCCTCATCCTGATCGACTCATGGCCCGCGCTGACCACGTTCGGCTTCTCGTATTTCACGACATCCGAGTGGGATCCGGTCAAGCTCGTGTTCGGTGCCGCGGCGTACGTCTACGGCACGCTCGTCACGACGATCGTGGCGGTGGTGCTCGCGACGCCCGTTGCGGTCGGCGCGGCGATCTACCTCACTGAGTTCGCGCCCCGCGCGATGCGCGCGCCGGTCGCGTTCACGATCGAGCTCCTGGCCTACATCCCCAGCATCGTCTATGGCCTCTGGGCGATCTTCGTGATGGTCCCGGTGATGCGCTCGGTCGTCGAGCCCGGACTGCAGGCGACGCTCGGGCAGCTACCCGTCATCGGGAAGCTCTTCAGCGGAACGCCGATCGGGCTCGACCTGCTGAGCGGCGGCGTGGTCCTGGCGATCATGATCCTGCCGATCCTCATGGCCGTCTCGCGCGAAGTCCTGCTGGCCGTTCCGCCCACGCAGCGCGAGGCGATGATCGGGCTCGGCGCGACGCGGTGGGAAGCCGTGGGTCGGGCGGTGCTGCCGTACGCGCGCCCGGGCATCATCGGTGGCGCGGTCCTGGGCGTCGCGCGCGCGTTCGGCGAAACGATGGCCGTGACGATGGTGGTCGGCAACTCGTCGCGTGACATCACTGGCTCGCTCTTCGTTCCTGGCTACACGATGGCTTCAGCCATCGCGAATCAGTTCGTGGAGGCGGACAGCGAGCTCTACTTCAGCGCGATCGTCGAGATCGCCCTGGTCCTCCTGTTCGTTGGCATCCTCGTCAATGCCTTCGCGCGGGTGCTGATCCGCCGCTCGATCGCGGACCGTCCCGCCGGCGCGGTGATCTGACCGTGGCCGTCGCCGCGATCACCCCATCCTCGGCAATTCCGGCGCGCCATCGTGTCGTGGCACGCCGCCGCATCGCCCAGGGCGCCATCGTGAGCCTGCTGCTGCTCGCGACGCTACTGGCGGTCGCACTCCTCGTCACCATCCTCGGGTACGTCATCGTGCGCGGCATCCCCGCGATGAACATCGCGTTCTTCACCGAGCGACCGCGGCCGTTCGGCGAGGTTGGCGGCGGCATCGCGCCGGCGCTCGTCGGCACGGTCATCCTCGCAGCGGTCTCGGGCGCGATCGCGATCCCGGTAGGGATCGCCGCCGCGATCTTCGTGGTCGAGTACCGGTCGGGCCGCTTCGCGGCGCCAGTGCGCTTCGCCGCGGAGCTCATCGCCGGACTCCCGTCGATCGTCATCGGCGTCTTCGTCTGGGCATTCCTCGTGCGCGGCCTCGTGGGCCACTACGCGGCGATCGCGGGGGCGGTCGCGCTCGCCGTGATCATGGTCCCGATCGTCGCGCGTACGGTCGAGGAAGTGCTGAGGCTCGTGCCGAACTCGCTACGAGAAGCGGCGCTCGCGCTGGGCGCGCCGCGCTGGAAGGTCATCCTGTCCATCGTCCTGCCCACCGCCCGCGCGGGCGTCCTCACCGCGGCCATCCTGGCGCTGGCGCGCTCGGCTGGTGAGACCGCGCCGCTCCTCCTCACGGCGCTCGGCAACGATTTCTTCAGCACCGACCTGCTGCGCCCTATCGCCGCGCTGCCGCTCCAGATCTACCGGTACGCGATCTCGCCCTACGACGACTGGCACACCAAGGCGTGGGGGGCCTCGCTCGTGCTCGTCGTCGTGATCGGCCTCGTTGGCATGCTGCTGCGGGTCGTCGCGCGCGAGCGGGTGCGTTGACGCGGTGGGAAGGGACAACAGGATGTCGGTGACAGTGAGAGAGACGAAGGCGCCCGAAACGCTAGACGAGTCGGACGAACGGAGCCGGCCAGCGGCGGACTCGGCAGCGCCCGCGACGCCCCGTGCCATCGCGCTCCGGGCCGAGAAGCTCTCGGCCTACTACGGCGCCGCTCAGGCCGTAGGTGACGTCGATCTGAGCTTCGAGGTCGGGGCGGTGACCGCGATCATCGGGCCGTCCGGTTGCGGGAAGTCGACGCTCCTCCGCTGCCTCAACCGCATGCACGAGACGACTCCGGGCGCGCGCGCGACCGGGCGCGTGCTGCTCGGCGACGTCGACGTGTACGCGGCCGCCACGGATCCGGTCGAGGTCAGGAGCATGGTCGGGATGGTCTTCCAGAAGCCGAACCCCTTCCCGATGATGAGCGTCTACGACAACGTCGCCGCGGGCCCGCGACTGCGCGGCTGGAAGATGAGCCGTCGCGAGATGGACGATCTGGTGGAGCGGAACCTGCGGCGCGCGGCGCTGTGGGACGAGGTGAAGGACAAGCTCCACCGCTCGGGCGCGGCCCTCTCCGGCGGCCAGCAGCAGCGACTCTGCATCGCTCGGGCGCTCGCGACGGATCCGAGCGTCCTGCTCATGGACGAGCCCTGTTCCGCGCTGGACCCGATCGCGACCTACAAGATCGAAGAGCTCGTGCGCGAGCTGAGCCACGAGGTCACCATCGTCATCGTGACGCACAACATGCAGCAGGCCTCGCGCGTCAGCGAGCGGACCGCGTTCATGCTCGCCGCAGACGACGGCGTTGGCCGGCTCATCGAGTTCGGCAAGACGGACGATCTGTTCACGCTGCCACGGGATCCGCGCACCGAGGCGTATATCACGGGGCGCTTCGGATGACCGCCCGATCGATCCACACCCGGGCGGCCCTCGACGACGGGCTCGCGCAGCTGCAGGCCGACCTGCGGACGATGACCAGCCTGCTCGACGTCGCCATCGAGCGCAGCGTGCTTTCGCTGCAGACGCTCGACCAGCGCCTGGCCCGCATCGTCATCGCCAGCGATGAGGAGATCAACCGGTTCCGCTTCCAGATCGAGGACCGCGCGATACACCTCATCGCGACGCAGCAGCCGATCGCGGGCGACCTCCGCTTCATCGTCGCGGTGCTCATGGTCGTCTCCGAGATCGAGCGGATGGGCGATTACGCCGCGGGCATCGCCAAGGTCGTGCAGCTGCACGAGAACCGGCAGCTGCTGAAGCCGCTCATCGACATCCCCGAGATGGCCCGCCTGGTGCGCGAGATGCTCCGCGACGCCGTCGACGCGTTCCTGCGCCGCAACGAACACACCGCGGAGCGCGTGGCCTTCCAGGACGATGAGGTCGATCGCCTCTACGACATCGTGTATCGCGAGCTCCTGCAGTACATGGCGAACGACCCGACGACGATCGACCGCGCGACGTGGCTGCTCTGGGTGGCGCACAACCTCGAGCGGATGGGGGACCGGATCCAGAACATCTGCGAGCGCACGGTGTACGAGGTCACCGGCGTGATGCGTGAGTTCTCGTTCCACGGACCGAGGCCGCCGGATGCCGATGCCTGATCCCAGGCGCGTGCTGTTCGTCTGCACGCACAACTCCGCGCGGTCGCAGATGGCCGAGGCCTTCCTCAACCAGCTCGGCGAGGGCCGGTTCCAGGCGTTCAGCGCCGGGACCGAGGCGCGGGGTCTGCACCCGCTCGCGGTGCAAGCGATGGCCGAGGCCGGCGTCGATATCTCGCTCCAGGAGTCCAAGACCGTCGATCGGTTCATCGGCGAGCCCTTCGATCTCGTGATCACCGTGTGCGACGAGGCGAACGAGGCGTGCCCGTACTTCCCGAACGCTCGCGAGCGGCGCCACTGGTCGTTCCCGGATCCTTCGGCCGTGGGCGGGGACGACGCCCAGCGCTTCGCGGCGTTCATTGAGGTCCGCGACGCGATCCGCGAGCGCGTCGAGCGCGAGCTCCTGGCGGTGCGGACCAACTGACACGTCCTTCCCCGATCCTGCGGTTGACACCCAGCGCACCATGACCTGGTGACACCGCTCTTCGAGTCACGTCTCGAAGAGGTGCTCTTCTGGGCGATCTTCATCGGGACCTTCGGTGTGCCGATGCTCCTGTTCGGTCGATGGTCCCGGAAGAATGCGGCTTCAACGAGGAGCGCGCCGCAACGCGACCTTTCGACACTCACGAATTTCGCGCTGATCCCAGCGGCTCTCGTGGCGATCGCGCTCGGCTATGCACGCGTCGGCGCCCTTCCGCACTGGTTGCTCTATCCCGGACTCGCGCTATTCATATTGGGACTGGCTCTCACGATGTGGGCGTACCGGACGCTGGGAAAGTTCTTCTCGCTCGTGGTCCAGGTCCAGACCGACCATCGCGTCGTGGACGCGGGGCCATATCGGTTAGTGCGACATCCAGGCTACGCGGGAGTGCTCCTCGGCTTCCTCGGTCTTGGTCTTGCTTTGCAATCGTGGGCCGCTCTGCTCCTG
>JBKPCZ010000122.1:0-6552 GCA_046727665.1 Chloroflexota bacterium | reverse complement strand
GCGCGTCTCTCGTCGATGGAGTGCTCGCGCGAGCGACGGACACCTACGCGCTCGGCGCGCCGCTTCATGCTTCCTTGATCCGCGAAGCGAGAGAGGCCGGGCTGCCGACGCTCACGCGACTGGCGGAGCGTCTCGAGCGCGCGCGCGAGCTGGGACAGGGCTCGGCGAGCGTGCTGGAAGATCTGCGGGAGGAGCTGCGGACCGCTGGACACGAGCGTCTGCTGCAGTCCGCGTCACAGGTCGAGGGGAAAATGACGCTGATCCTGGCGCTCTGTTACCTACCGACGCTCGCGCTGCTGGTGGCGATCCCGCTGTTCGTTACGCTCTTGGCCGGCCTGTTCGGCTGAGGTCTACCGTGCGTACACTGTTTCCAAGTACAAGCGCGCCTGTCGCGCGCGGGGAAGTGACGAATGCCGTTCAACCTAGGGGGCCCGGAGCTCGTCTTCGTTCTGGTGATCGTGCTCATCGTGTTCGGAGCGGGGAAGCTCCCGGACGTTCTCGGTCAGCTGGGCAAGGGCGTGCGAACCTTCCGCGAAGAAGCGAACAACGCTGACAAGCCCGCTGCGCCGGCAGCCGCGACAACGACCGCCGAGAAGCCCAAGACGAACTAGGCGGTCGCCTTCGCGCGCAGCGCGGTCATGCGGCGGTGACGCGCGAGATCGCAGTGCGCCCGCGCCTGCCATTCATCCGGATCGTCGTCGCGGCAGTCGTAGGTGCGGCAGTGCTCGGGGCGTGACTCGTACACCGTGCAGCGCAGGTGCTTCTTGTCGAACGCCTGGCATTCGAACATCGGCTGCCTTCCGTCTTCCTGTTGGTGCCAGCCGACGATCTTGATGTCCGTCCCCGCTTCGAGATAGATCGGCCGCGCGTCGGCGAGCGTGAACCAGCCCGACTCGTCATCCATGAACTGCCGACGACAGCACGGCGCTTCGCAGCTCTCGCAATCCGGATATCGCTCGCGCGGCATGTGCCACTCCCCTGTGCCAGACTGGCGCTCCCGTCATGGTAGGCACGTTGCTCGAGGCGACCGTCAAGACCTTCATCGACGACCGTTTCGCCCTCGAGCCGGTCGCCGCGACCGTCATGGGCAACCACTCGCACGATCACCGTCTCGGCGACCTCAGCGCCGACGGCTTCGCCGCACGGAATGAGTTCGTCGAGGACTGGCTGCGCCGCTTCACCGGCATGGGCGAGGACAGCCTCGACGCGTATCAGAAGATCGACCGCGCGCTCGTGCTGTCGGAGCTTCGCGGCGAGCACGCGCTGCAGCCGTTCGAGCGCTGGCGCCGTCAGCCGTCGCTCTATTCCGACCTCATCACGCGCGGTGCGTACTACATCCTGCTGCGCGGGTACAGCACGACGGAGGACCGGCTCGCAATGCTCGCCGAACGTCTTGCGGAAGCGCCCGCTGCGCTCGACGCCGCCCGCGCGAACCTCGATCCCGCGCGCGTGCCGCCGGAGTGGATCGCGATCGCCGAGCGCACCGCGCCGGCCGGTGCAGCGTTCCTGCGCGACGAGATACCGAAGTCGCTGCCCGAGACGTCGCTCGGACGGGTCGTCGGCCGCGCGCTGCTCCCCGCCACGAACGCAGCGGCGGACGCGCTCGATCGCTACGTCGCGTGGCTGCGCGCCGACCTCCTCCCGAAGGCGCGCGGCACGTTCGCGATCGGACGGGAGACGTTCGAGGCGCTGCTGAAGGAGAAGGAGCTGCTCGACCACGACGCGTCGAGCCTGCGCGCGTACGGCGAGGAGCTCTTTCACGAGACCGAGTCGAAGATCACCGAGGCCGCGCGCGCGCTCGGCGACGACGACTGGCGCGACTCCGTCGCGCGCCTGCGCCGCGACCACCCCGACGCGGAGCAGCTCGTCGAGACCTACCGAATGGAGATGGAGCGCTCGCGTGAAGCGGTCCGCCTCGCGTCGATCGCGTCGATCCCGTACGGCGAGGACCTCACGGTCGAGACGATGCCGGACTTCCAGCGCACGACGTACCCCTACGCCGCGTACATCGCGGCGGCGCCGTTCGAGGCGAACCGCCGCGGCCGGTTCTGGGTCACGCTCCCGATGGCCGACGACGACGAGCGCACGCGCCGCGAGCGCCTCGAGGGCCATCCGCGGGCGGGCATCCCGGTCATCGCCTGCCACGAGGGCTATCCCGGGCATCACCTGCAGCTCACCTACGCCGCGGACAACACCTCGCTCGCGCGCAAGGCGCTGCGCAGCAATCTCATGGTCGAGGGCTGGGGCCTGTACGTCGAGGAGCTCATGACCGAGATCGGCTTCCTCGATTCACGCGAGACGCGCCTCCTGCGACTGAAGGACCTCCTGTGGCGCGCCGCGCGCGTGGTCGTCGACGTCGGGCTCTCGACCGGCGAGATGAGCTTCGACGAGGCCGTGGCGTACATGGTCGAGCGGCCCAAGCTCGAGCCGCCGAACGCCACCGCCGAGGTGCGCCGCTACACGCTCACGCCCACGCAGCCGTCGTCGTACGCGCTGGGACGGGAGGCGATCCTCGGGCTCCGCGACAAGGCGCGTGCGAAGGGGTGGGGCATGCGGTTCTTCCACGACAAGCTGCTCGGCGCCGGCTCGCTGCCGCCGAAGCTCCTCGCCAGGGACGTCGATCTCGCGTGAGCCGGCCGATGCGCTTCGCGACGCAGTCGGGCGGCGCGCCGAGCGGGCAGGAATGGATCGACCGCGCGAAGCGACTCGAGGCCATGGGCTACGGCACGCTCGCGATGCCCGACCACATGGTCGGCGGCGCGTGGGCCGCGATGCCGGCGCTCGCCGTCGCCGCCACGGTCACGCAGAAGCTGCGTGTCGGCACGCTCGTCATCGACAACGACTTCCGCAACCCGACCGTCTTCGCGCGCGAGTGCGCGGCGGTCGACGTCCTCAGCGGTGGACGCTTCGAGCTCGGCATCGGGGCCGGCTGGCTCGACCGCGATTACCACAGCACCGGCATCCCGTTCGACCGCGGCCGCGTGCGCGTCGCGCGCCTGGCCGAGGCGGTGACGCTGCTGAAGCGCCTCTTCACCGAGGACCAGGTCACGTTCGCCGGCGAGCACTACCGCGTGGAGAAGGCGGAGTGCCGGCCGAAGACCGTGCAGCAGCCTCATCCGCCGTTCCTCATCGCCGGCGGCGGGCCGGACATCCTTGCGCTGGCCGGACGCGAGGCGGACATCGTCGCGATCGTGCCGGCGGGGATCACGGGTTCGGGCAAGATCCCGCCCGAGAAGTTCCGGCTCGAGACGATGCGCGAGCAGATCGGCCTGGTGCGCGACGCCGCGGGCGCGCGCTTCGGCGAGGTCGAGCTCTCGATGTTCCTCGACTGCACGCTCACCGACGACCGCGAGAAGGCCATCGCCGATCAGGCGGAGAAGTCGAAGGTCGATGCCGAGACGGTGCGGAACAACGCTTACCGCGGGATCGGCACATTGCGCGAGATCCGCGACCACATCGTCCACGTCCGCGACGCGATCGGGGTCACCTACTTCTGCCTTCGCGGTCCCGACGTGGAGAAGCTGGGTCCGATCGTGGGTGAGCTTACAGGCCGCTAAAGCCGGGACCGCACGCCAGAGCGCACCGGCAGCTCGTCACGCGCTCGGGCGTGACCGGTCGCTACCTGCGCGCGGCGCGCTTCCGCGGTGCGGGCTTCTTCTTGGCGTCCACCGTCTTCTTCGCCTCGGCGGTCGGGTCGAGCATGAACGCCGCCTCGGGTTCGCCCTCGAGCAGTGGCCGCAGCTCGCGCAGGACCTGCGGCCCGACGCGCTTCGCGCGCCGCCAGAGCAGATCGGGGCTGTCAGGCTTCTCGGCGAGCTCGTCCCACTGGACGCCGGCGTGCTGCTTGCGCAGCGCCGGGCTCAGCTCCGCCGCGGCCGCACGCATCGCCGCGAGTCCCGCCGCGAGGCGCGCGACGTCCTTCTCGTCGTCGAGGACCTGCTTCTTGGGCAGACGCGTGAGGAGATAGACGAGCTGCGCCTGCTCTAAAAGGGTGAGGAGCGTCTTCTTGTCACGTGCGGAGACGGCCATGGCGCGCGAACTCTAAGGCATCTCCCACGGAATGAGGCGGATCTTGCGGCCGATCGCGAGTGCGGGGTCGTTCGGGTCGGCGTACACGCCGGTGATCGCGCGCCCGTAGACGTCGTTGCTGTCGATGGCGGTGACCACGAAGACCGTATAGCCGAGCACGTCGACGTACTGCGTCACGCCACCGGCGACGAGGCCGACCTCGAGCTTGACCTCGAGCAGGTGAGTGACGCGCTTGTTCGTGACGTCGTCGAGGCCGGTCACGCGCACCCAGCCGCGGTACGTCTCGCCGGAGCGCGCCAGCGTCGTGCGTACGTTGAGGGTGTGATCTTCGCCGGGGTCGACGTTGGCCACGCTGGTGCTCAGGAAGTTCCCGTCGATGCCGCAGACGAGTACCTCAGGCGGCAGGATGGACGCATCGGTCGTGGTCGGGCACTTCGCCCACGACAGCGTGAGCAGGTTGTTCCCGGTCCACTTCGTGGCGCCACCAGAGGCGGTCGTCACGCGGATCACATAATCGGCCTGGGTGCCCGGTGCGAGGATCGAGGCGTAGGAGTCCGAGGCGACCAGGCTGAAGTCGCGCTGCTGGTTGTCGACATTGATGTTCACCAGCGTCTCGTGGATGCGGCTCTGGTAAGGCGCGCTCGACGTGCCGCGAACCCAGGCCTGGAAGATGCCCCGATCACAGTTGTTCGTCGTGATGGCGTTCCACGTCTGGGTGTAGCTCGACTGTCCGCCGACCGTCGGATTGACCGTGAACTCCGGACTGCTGAGCGTCGCGCAGCCGTTGAGGAACGGGTTCGTCGACGTACCGGCGTCGTCGGTCATGGTGCCGTTGTCAGGGATGAGCGTGGTGGTGACCTGGGCGCCACTCGTCGCGAACTGCGGCGAGAACGTATACACGACGCTCGACGTCCGCGAGCCGGTGGCGGGTAGGGTCAGGGTGCCGCTCGAGATGTTGAAGTCCGGTACGGTCTTCACCGTGCCGTCGTACATCTGGAGCAGCAGCTTGTCGCCGACGTTGAAGCGAGTGAAGTAGTCCTCGACGAAGATACCCGCGCTCGAGCCGTTGATCGCCGCGATCTGCGCGCAGGGCAGGAAGGTGGCGGGGTAGTCGACGACGCAGAGGTCTGGCCCGGGGTAACCCTCGAGGATCCAGGCCGACTCGTAGTCCTTCAGCGTGTTGACGGTGGTCGTTGACGGGACGAGGTTGTACGCGATGCCCGGCGACGTCTGCTCGTGGATGAGGTTGCCGCTGCCGTCGACCGTGGTGAAGTCACGGATGTCGAGACCGATGAATCCACGGAACGAGCTGTCATTCGTCGCCTTTGCCGCCTGGCCAAAGATCACGAACTCCCGTCCGGGATTCGTCGTGCTCGCGATCGTGCACGCCGCGCTGTTCGTGCTCGTGCATTGGTAGTCCTGGTTCTCGGCCATCACGTGATCGATGAACTGGTTGATGCTGCCGTTGCCGGGGCCTGGGGGGTTGGCGAAGCGCTGAACCACGCTTGGCAGCATGCCGGTCCTGCTCTGCGCGTATCCGCGCGTGGTCATCGTGATCGTGTTGAGCGCCGGACTGAGGATCTTGATGAGGAATGTGGGGACGTCGACAGTGATCGCGACGCGACAGCCGGCACCGAAGGTATTCGTCGGCAGGATGCCACTGTTGAGGTTGTGCACTTCCACGACGCCGCCGTCGTACACCTCGCTGCCGCGCGCCGCGTAGGTCAGCGCGATACCGAGCGGGTTCCCGTGGAGGTTCCGGTCCTGGAGGAGGTTGTTGCCGGCGTCCCAGGCCGCCACGACGTTACCGCCCTGCGAGTACGTTTTTGCGCAGGCGAGCGCGGACGCGTCGACCGCGTCCTGGATGAAACGGCGCTCCGCGTAGAAGCGGCCGATGTCGATGCCCAGAGCCGCGAAGCCCATGAGCACCGTGAACATCAGGGCGACCAGAACGACGGTCTGCCCCGCGTCATCGCGAACGAAACGATCCCTTCCCACTGGTGTGCCGATGTTAACGACGGGCAACAGGGGCGCGCGAGGTGCGCGCGGGGAGTTGTTACGTCGCAGACACTGAGGTGTCACCGCGCGAACTCTGTGGCAGCGATCTTCTCCACACAACTCGTTCCGGGGTAGCGTCTTAGTACTACCCCGGTAGAGCCAGACCCGTGGCTCCCATTTACGCCTGCGCGCCAGCCCCCTACAAATCCTTCACCGCACGAGGGTTCGTGTGGTGAGGTGGAAGTGATGAAGCGCGCTACGGTCGTTGCACTGAGCGTTGCTGCGATGCTCTTCTCGCTCGTGGGCGTCGCCCCGATCGCGAACGCGTTCGTGGGCCAGACGACGCGGGTCTCGGTGAGCTCCGCCGGCGTTCCGGCCGACATGTCCGTCTTCTCGGGCGTGCTCTCCGCGGACGGCCGTTACGTCGTGTTCCGCTCGAGCGCCACGTACCTTCTCACCGGTCTGACGACGATCGGCACGCATGTCTATCGCCACGACCGACTGACCGGCGCGACCATCCTGGTG
>JBKPCZ010000121.1:0-4114 GCA_046727665.1 Chloroflexota bacterium | reverse complement strand
GCGCATGCCGGACGTCCCGTTCAACTCGGACCTCGACGAGGCGGCGCTGTGGCCGTTCCTGCGCCGCCACTTCGAGATCGTGCAGATCCGGCGGTACGGCCTGTACGACATCGTGGCGCGGGTCGTCCACCCGCTGCTCGTCGCGCCCGCCGAGCCCGACTACGAGGCGAAGATCAACGACATCGCCCGGCAGGTCGCCGCGGCGACCGATGCCGCCGGCGAGGTGTCGCGCTGGTTCACCGCGCTCCTGCGGGTCAGGCCTTCTTCCGCATGAACTCCGTCACGCTCGTGGCCACGCGGTCGATCTGAGCGTCGGTCAGCTCGGCGTACATCGGCAGCGACAGCACCTCGTTCGCGACCTTCTCCGTCACCGGCAGATCGCCCTGGCGATATCCGAGGAACTGCGCGGATTCCTGCAGGTGGATCGGGACCGGGTAGTGGATCTGCGTCCCGATGCCATGCTCGGTGAGGTACGCGCGTAACGCGTCGCGCCGGCCACCCGGCACGCGGATCGCGTAGCAATAGAAGACGTGGCGCCCGCCGGCCGGGATCTCGGGCGTGATGACGTCGAGGCCGGCGAGAAGCTGGTTGTAGCGGGCGGCGATCGCCTGGCGGCGCGCGTTCCACTCGTCGAGGCGCCGCAGCTTGATGCGGAGGATCGCGGCCTGGATCTCGTCGAGCCGCGCGTTGTATCCGACGATCGGGTGGTAGTAGCGGGTGGACTGGCCGTGCTCGCGCAGCGCGCGCAGGTCGTCGGCGAGCTTCTCGTCGTTGGTCGTGATGCTTCCGGCCTCGCCGTACGCGCCGAGGTTCTTGCTGCAATAGAAGGAGAAGCAGTTGACACGGCCACCGGTGCCCGCCTTCTTGCCGTCGTCGAGGAGCGCGCCATGCGCCTGGGCCGCGTCCTCGATGATCGTGATGCCATGGTCCTGAGCGAGCTGGCGCAGGGGCTTCAGATCGACGGTCCTGCCGTACAGGTGCACCGGGACGATCGCCTTCGTGCGGGGTGTGATGCGTGATGCGACGGAGCCGATATCCATGAGCATCGAACGCTCGTCGACGTCGACAAGGATCGGGCGCGCGTTCGCGTACAGGATCGCCTCCACCGTCGCGAAGAACGTGTGCGAGACCGTGATGACCTCGTCGCCTGAGGACACACCACAGGCGCGGATCGCGAGCTGCAGCGCGTCGGTGCCCGAGCCGACGCCGATCGCGTGCGCCGTGCCGCAGTACGCCGCCCACTCCTTGTCGAAGGCGCGGACGTTCGGGCCGATCGTGAGCTGCATGCTGTCGAGCACCTCGTCGATCGCCTGACGGACCTCGTCGCGGATCGTCGCGTACTGGGCCTTCAGGTCGACGAGCGGGATCTCCTGAGTGGCAACGGTCATGTGGTGGTCCCCTCTCGGGATTTGTCTTCGAGCCAGGCGTACGCATGCGGATAGATGCCGACGAAGCACGCGAGGTCGGTGATGTCGTCCTTCAGCTGGACCGCCGGATTGCCTGCCCACACCGTGCGGGGCGGGATGCGGCGCTCGCGCACGACGCTGCCGGCCCCGATGAGCGCGTCCTCGCCGATCTCGACGCCGGGCAGGATGGTGCTGTTCGCGCCGAGGCGCGCGCCGCGGCGGACCGTCGCGCCCTTCACGCACTGGAGGTACGCGGGGCACTGCGGGTGCGGGTCGTCGGTGAACACGACGCGCGGGCCGACGAAGACCTCGTCTTCGAGCGTGACGAGCTCGAGGAAGCAGCCGGTGTGGATCCGCACGCGCGAGCCGATGCGGTTGCCGAATTCCAGCGAGGCATGCGTGCCCACGGAGACGTCGTCCCCCAGGATGTTGTCCTCGCGGATCGACGCGCCCTGGCCCGTCTGCAGGCGTGCGCCGATCGTCGTGCCCGCGTAGATCGTCGTGAACGGGCGGATCACCGAGTCCGGGCCGATGACGAGGGGCAGCTCGCCGTCCTTCTTCCCGCGCGGCGCACGGCCGAGCACCACGTATTCACCGACCACCGTGCCCGATCCGAGGTCCACGTTCGCCGCGATCACCGCCGTCGGATGGACGATCGCACCGAGGGAGGTCACGCCCGCGCCGGCTCCGGCGTCACGGCGTGCTCCCGGTAGGCGACCCGGACGCCGCCGGCGCGCAGCGACCGCATGCCCGCGTCGAGGACGCGCACGACGCGCAGCCCGGCCTCCCCATCGCTCCGCGGCCGCGCTCCGGTGTTGATGCACTCGATGAAGTGCCGCATCTCCATCTGCAGCGGCTCGATGCCCGCGATGTGGGGGCTGCGGATGTCTCCCGAGCGGTAGCTGCGCCGCAGCTCCTCGCTCGAGAGCTCTGTCACGCCGTGGTCGTAGATCTTGATCTTCTCGACCGACTGCACGTCGTCGTATACGGCCATCCGGTGCGACCCGATCACGACCATCGTCCGCAGCTTGCTGGGCGCGAGCCACGACAGGTGCGCGTGCGCGATCGCGCCGGACGGAAAGCCCATCGTGAGGAACACGACGTCCTCGATCTCGGGCTGCGCGTAGCACGCGCCCACGGACTGGACCCAGACCGGCTCTTCGTCGAGCCAGTACAGCGTGATCGACACGTCGTGCGGGCCGAGGTCCCACAGCACGTTGACGTCGAACTGATGGAGACCCAGGTTCACACGCTGGCTGTCGACGTAATAGATCCTCCCCAGGTCGCCGCGCACGATGCGCTCCCGCACGTTCACGACAGCCGGGTTGTACACGAAGGTGTGGCCCACCATCAGCATCTTCCGCGCGCGCTCGCCGGCGCGGATGATCGCCTCGGCGTCCTCGATGGTCCCGGCGATCGGCTTCTCGACGAAGACGTGCTTGCCGGCCGCGAACGCCTCCTCCGCCAGCGCCCGGTGCGTGCCGACGGGCGTCGCGAGGCACACCGCGTCGATCGTTGGATCGGCGAACAGCTCGCGATGGTCCAGCGTCGTCCGTACCGCGGGAAAGCGCTTGTGGATCGTTTCCAGCCGCTCGACGGAAAGGTCCGCGACAGCGACAGGGTCGGCACCCGGCGCTTCGTTGAGATTGCGGACGAGGTTCGGGCCCCAGTACCCCGCGCCGATGACGGCGACGCGCAGGGGGTTCATTCGGTGCGAATTCTAGACGTGAGAAGCGCGACGCCGCATGCGGCGATCGCGCCCACGTAGGCGTAGTACGGCTGCGTGGTCCAGCGCGCGAGAAGCAGCGGCAGCATCACGATGCCCGCGCCCGCGAGCGCCGCCGCACCGATGGTCGGGATGTCCCAGCGCGCGACGAGGACGATCAGAGCGAGCGTTCCGATGAGCGATGTCAGGAGGAAGAGGGGCACGAGCGGCGACGGATCGCCGTACTGCGCGAGCGTGTTGAGGATGTTCGTGCCCCAGATCTCGTCATGGAACGTAAGCGCCGCGATCTGCTTCTCGATGAACGCTCCGGGATCGCGGATGAAGAACGGCAGAACGAAGGCCGCGACGACCCCCGCGACGATGAGGCCGTAGCGGCGCCAGTCGCCGCCGCGCACCGCGATGTAGCGCACGACCGGCGGCAGCACGAGCACCGCGAACTGCTTGAACGCGATGGCCCAGCCGAAGAAGACGGCGGACGCGACGAACGCTCCGCGCGACCAGCGCTCCTCGCGCTCCGCGAACACGAGCGCGACGAGCGCGGGCACGACCAGGAGCGACCCGGAGACGTCGTTGTGCCCGTCGATCGCACGGTACCCGGCGACACCCCACGACGCGTACAGCATCGCAGGCAGCGCGACGTTCGCCATGCCGACCCGGAACCCGGCGACCGCGATGGCGGCGACGATCGCGATGCCCGCCCAGGTGTCGACACGCGTGATGTCGCCGAACAGCAGGTACGGTCCGGCGTACCAGGCGAGCTCTCCCGGCGGGTAGACGAAAGGCGAGCCGGGCGGGATGGTGCTGAGCAGGACGTGGGTGTACGGGTTCCCACCCGCGAACACGACGTCGAGCGATTCCGCGGTCGCGCGCAGGACGTCGCTCCCATCCACCAATGGCAGGCGGTGCAGCCGCTCCGACGCGGCGACGAGCACGGCGTAGTACGCGGTGCAGCCCGCGACCAGCGGCGTCTCGCGGAGCGCCG
>JBKPCZ010000120.1:0-5469 GCA_046727665.1 Chloroflexota bacterium | reverse complement strand
CGCGATGAAGAGCATGTTCCACCGATTCAGGATGTAGACGTCACGCTGCATCAGCGCGTTCTTGATCGCGTTCTGGAGCCTCGCCGACGGACCGTTCCAGCGTTCCAGCATCTCCTTCGTCTTGCGGTCCTTCACGAGCTCGATGCCGATGAAGAGTCCCTTGCCACGAACGTCGCCCACCGACGGATGTCGCTCGGCGACCGTGCGCAGCTCGCGGATAAGGCGATCGCCCAGCAGCGCGCCGCGCGCGATGAGGTCCTCTTCCCGATACGCCTCGATCGTCGCGACGCCGGCCGCGCACGCGAGCGGATGGCCCGCGTACGTGAGACCCGCCCAGAGCACGTTCGCGTCGAAATGCTTCGCGATCGGCTCGTCGACGATGACACCGCCGAGCGGTACGTAGCCGGAGTTGACGCCCTTCGCGAAGGTGATCATGTCGGGCACCACGCCGTCGTGCTCGGCCGCGAACCACTTGCCGGTACGGCCGAATCCCGTCATCACCTCGTCGAGGATGAGCAGGATCCCGTGCTTGTCGCAGAGCGTGCGCAGCCCGCGGATGAAGCCATCCGGCGGAACGATGAGGCCGGAGCTGCCCACGATCGGCTCGAGGAAGATGGCGGCGACGTACTCGGGCCCTTCGTACCAGAGGACCTCTTCGACGTGCGCGAGCGCCTTTTGCGCGTCGTCGCCGAACATCGAGCGATAGGGATCGGGATTGAGGAAGCGCACCACACCGGTGATCCCCGGCTCGTTCGCCCACCGCCGGTTGTCGCCGCCGAGGGTCGCCGCGCCCTGGGTCTGGCCGTGGAAGGAGCGCCACTGCGTCAGGACCTTGTGCCGCTTCGTGTACATGCGCGCGATACGGAGGGCGTGCTCGTTGGCCTCGCTGCCGCCGGTCGTGAAGAGCGTCTTCGTCAGATCGCCCGGCGTGACCTCGGCCATGAGACGCGCGAGCTCGGCGCGACTTTCCTCCCCGAACGATGGCGTGACGTAGCAGAGGCGCTCGGCCTGTTCCTGGATCGCGCGAATGACCTTGGGATGGCCGTGGCCGAGGTTGACGTTGATGAGGCCGGACGAGAAGTCGAGGATGCGCCTGTCGCCGGCGTGGAGCCACGAGCCCTGGGCACCGGTGATGACGAGCGGCGCGAGAGCGCCCTGCGCCGACCAGGAGACGAGGACGTGGTCCTTGGTGTCCTTGACGATCGCGGAGGTGTCGACCGGACGCTTGGTGTCGAGCGCCATGAGAAAAAGGAGCATACGCTTCCGGTCGTGAAGCTCGGCTTCCAGCTGTGGCCGCAGAACACGACCTGGCCGGCGATGCGCGAGGCCGCGCAGCTCGCGGATCGCATCGGCATCGAGTCGGTCTGGACCTGGGACCACTTCTATGCGCTCTCGGGTGAAGAGGAGCGGCCCAACTTCGAGGCGTGGACGATCCTCTCCGGTCTCGCCGCGGTGACAGAGCGCGTCCGCCTGGGCGCGATGGTGTCCGGAGTCACGTATCGCCATCCCGCCGTGCTCGCGAACATGGCCGCGACGCTCGATCAGGTCTCGAACGGACGCGCGATCTGCGGGATCGGCGCCGCGTGGAACCAGACCGAGCACAGGGCCTACGGGATCGATCTCGGGACGCCCGGCGAGCGCTCGCGCCGCTTCGCCGAGGCCGCGAAGATCATCCGCGCGCTCCTGGGTGGCGAGCGCGTCACCTACAAAGGCAAGTACTACACGCTGAAGAACGCGGTGCTCAATACACGACCGGTGCAGGAGCGGCTGCCGATCATGATCGGCGGCGGCGGCGAGCAGAAGACCCTGCGCACCACCGCGCGCTATGCCGACATGTGGCACGGCTTCGGGCCGCCGGAGACGATGGCACGCAAGATCGGGATCCTGCGACAGCACTGCATCGACGCGGGACGCGACCCTTCGGAGATCGAGCCGTACGGCGGCAGCTGGCTCGTGATCCGCGATACGCGCGCGCAAGCCGAGGCCGTGCTGGCCGAGATCGCCAAGCATCATCCCGGGATGAATCGCCCCAACGCGTTCGTCGGCAACGTCGACGAGGTCGCCGCGCACCTCAAGCGCTACTGGGATGTCGGCATCCGAGGCTACATCGTCGGATTCGCGTTCCCGTACGACCTCGAGAGCATGAGGCGACTCGCGGAGGACGTGCGGCCGAGCCTCGAGAGGGTCGTCGGGGTCGCCGCCTAAGGCCGTGGACGCGAGCCAGATCGCAGACGTTCTCGCGCATTCTCCGGTGTTCGCGCCTCTCGGACAGCGCGAACGGCTCGAGCTCGCGGCGCGGATGCGCTCGAGGCACTTCCAGCGCAACGAGGTGATCTTCCATCGCGACGATCCCGCGGGGCACGTGTATCTCATCGCATCGGGAACGGTGAAGGTGTCGGTGCCCGAGGAGGGCGGTCAGGAGGTCGTCATCGCGCTCCACCGCGGCGGGGACGTCTTCGGCGAGATCTCGCTCTTCGACGAGGGTCCTCGTTCCGCGACGGTCACGGCGATGACCGAGACGACGACCTTCGCGCTCGCGAACCGCGACTTCATGGACGTGCTGCGCGGGAGTCCCGACGCGATGCGACAGCTGCTCGCGCTGCTCGCCCGGCGGGTGCGACTGAGCACCGGGCACATCGAGGATCTCGTGTTCCTCGATCTCCCCGGGCGCGTCGCGAAGCTCCTGCTCGATCAGAACGAGCTGCTCGGCGCGCCGAACGTGATCAGCCTGACGCAGGAGGATCTTGCCGCGTTCGTCGGCGCGACGCGCGTCGCCGTCAATCGGGTGCTCGTCGATCTCGAGCGCCGGGGTGCGGTGAAGCTCGGCCGTGGGCAGATCGATCTCATCGATCTGGGGATGCTGAAGAAAGAGATCCGGTACTAGCGAACGAAACGAGCGGCTCTTTCGAGCCGCTCGTCCGCTCTCCCACCGCGAGAAGGCTTACGAAGTGATCTGCGGTTCGTCCGAGGCAGAGGTGCCGCTGTTCGCGCCGCCTTCGTCATCGACGCTCGCGGGACCGGCCATGTCGTCGCCGCTCCATGTCGTGTCGGCCTCGGGTGTTGCCGCCTGCGACGAGTCGTAACCGACCTTGGTCAGGTAGCTCTCCGACTCGTCGATGAACGCGTCGGTGGTGGCGGCTGACCCGCCGGTCGCGTCGGCGTTCGCGTTCGCAGCGAGGAATCCATCGGGATCGTCGTTGATCACATTCGCCCGTACCACGTCGCCGCCGGCGTTGGCGTTCGCCGCCAGGAATCCATCGGGATCGTCATGGATGACGCTCGCGGACGTGCCACTGCCGCTCGCGATGTCGGCCGCCGTGGCCTCCGGTGATCCTTCCACTGGAGCGACGGATCCATCCGCAGCAACCTGCCCGCCCGAGCGGGCCCAGTCGTCACCGGCACGGACCGACTGGACCCCTGATGGGCCAGCGAGCCCGTCGTGCGCCGGGTAGTTCGCCATGCCTTCGGCGCTCGTGCCACGCGCTGCGTCGAACTTCCAGTCGTCGCCCGTGCGGACCGTGCTTGTCGAGTCAGGAGCGACCCGAGACGCGAACTTCCAGTCGTCGCCCACGTGAACGGTCGGTGTCGAGGCGCCTGCGTCGGCGTCACGAGCCGCGAGGAAGCCGTCGGGGTCGTCGTTGATCTTCGTGCCGCCCGCCGCGCCGGCGGCCGCGTCCGCGTCACGCGCCGCGAGAAAGCCGTCGGGGTCGTCGTTGATCGCGGTACCGCTTGCGGCGGTGCCGCCGCTCGTGTCGGCGTTGGCCGTCGAGCTCGGGTCGGCCGGGATGACCGTACGCATGCCGCCCATGCCATCGTCGATCGTCGCCGCGTTGGCGGGCAGGTCACTGGCCGACAGTCGCGTCGCGCCGACTGCCCCACCCAGCACGAACGCCTTGCTCATGCGCTGGTCGACGCCGAGCGCGGTGAGCCGGCCGGCATCGCCGGCGCGGATGGCCGACATCTCATCGGCGGACAGGTTGAAGCCACGAAGCGCGCCGGCGGGGTCCGTGCTCAGCTGGCGCCGGAATCCGGCGTCGCTGATCGCGCGCTGGACGACCTTTGCGAGTGAATCCTTCGACATTGCCTTTTCCTCCTAAGTCTTCGTACTGCGGGGCAGATTCGCCCTTATCGGAGATCGCCTCGTCCACCCATACAACGTGGCCGGTGTAATGCCGATGACGTTCGTCAGGTCCCTACCTCCCCATCCTTGCTCGTGCGGCGTGCGCGACGCGCCCGCCAGGCAGATCGAGCACCGCGATTACTCGAGTTCGGGTAGGTCGACCGGCTCGCCGCGCGGCCGACAGACGCCACAGTGCAGCGCATCCTCGACGACGAGGGCGCGCAGCGATTGATGTTTGTTGCCGCGAAAGACGTCGATGACAAAGGGATGCGTCTTTGCGTGCTCGCGGCACGTGCCGCGGCCGCAGAAGCGACATGCCCCCAGCGCCGTGCGTTCGCAGACCCAACAATCCACAACCCGTCACGCTCCCCGCACCGCCGAGCCCAGCCCGGCCTCGACATAATGCGCCGTCCGGGCCTGAAATTCGAAGGGAGTTTCGCCCGAAGAGCGGACCAAGCGCAGGAAGTCCTCCCGGCCCAGTCCGGCAAGGACGAGGTCTGTAACGGCGGTCACCGTGGCCGTCCGGGGCCGGCCGGTGAGCAGCGCCAGGTCTCCGAAGGCGTCTCCCCGGGCCAAGGGTCTGAGCGGGCGCCCCCGCATGGAGACCTGGGCCCGGCCCTCCCGGATGACGTAGTAGCGATCGCCGGGATCCCCCTCCTGGAAGACGATGTGGCCGGCCGGCACCCGTCTGGTCACCAGGCGGGCCGCGATGCGGTCGAGCTCGCGGGCGTCGAGATCGCGGAAGAACGGCAGGGACGCGAGCTCGGACCGCTCGGCGGCGGACGCCCGGATCCGTGCCGCGATCTCGTAGCGGTCGCGGACCCAGCGCTCGAAGTGCCCGCGGTCGAGCGACCATAGGACGACCGGCTCGAGCGCTCGGACCGTGGCCCGGCGAGGTGCCCGGTCGAGCAGCGCAAGCTCCCCGAAACCCTCGCCGGCGAGGATCGCGCCGAGCACGCGTCCGTCAGGCGCGAGCGCCTCGAGCCGACCGGACCGGACGAGGTAGAAGCGGTCACCGATCTCGCCTGCGGTGACGACCGTCTCACCTGCATCGAACTGCTCCGGCTCGAGGTGCGAGGCGATGGCCAGGAGTGCCGGACCGGACAGTCCCGCCAGGAAGCGGATGCGCGCCAGAACGGAAGCGCGCTCCTGCAGGGTCCCGAAGCGTTCGCGTCGGAGGTGGGCGGCGCGGGCGCGCGTGAAGACACGGATGCCGCCGATCGCGCGCCCGACGAGCGCGACGAGCAGTGGGCCGACGAAGACCAGGACCAGCATCGCAAGGCCGACGAACCCCAGCGGTCCAAGGCGCGACATCTCGGAAGCCGCGGTCGAGACGCGCGTCTGCCAGA
>JBKPCZ010000119.1:0-15095 GCA_046727665.1 Chloroflexota bacterium | reverse complement strand
TGCAGGCACAGGCCGCCCGCTCCCGGCTGCCACTGCGGGCCGGTGCCGTGGCCGCGTAGCCCCGAGAGCTCCTTCCAGTTCTGACCGCCGTCGGTCGAGCGGAAGAGCGCGGCGTCCTCGACACCGGCGTACACGGTGTCCCGGTCCGTTAGCGACGGCTCGAGATGCCAGACGCGCTTGAACTCCCACGGCCGCTGCGATCCGTCATACCACTGGTGCGTCGTGAGCGGCTTGCCGGTCTCCGCTGATGCGTCGTACGCGAACTTGTTGCTCTCGCCTTTAGGCATCCCGTCGGGTGTCTTCGTCGGCTCGCCGGGTGGCGTCCCGGGCTGATGCCACGTCTTTCCGCCGTCATCCGATCTCTGGATGATCTGGCCGAACCAACCGCTGGTCTGTGACGCGAAGAGCCGTTCGGGATCGGCCGGTGAACCTTTCACGTGGTAGATCTCCCAGCCGGCGAAGTGCGGACCGCTGACGTTCCACTTCTTGCGCTGTCCATCCGCCTCGAGGACGAACGCGCCCTTGCGCGTGCCGACGAGGACTCGCACCTTGCTCATTTGCCTGGTCCTCCCGCTGTCGTTCTCCCGATGATGCCTGTTGGTCTTTCACTCCCCCTCGTCGCGCGATGCTCTGATCACGAGGGCGCGAGCCTGTCACCCGGAGCCTAAACGGAGTCCGCGTTCTGGGTCGCGGTACGCCAATCAACCCTACGCTCGTTGCACGCGTGCAGGACTGCTCTAAGAAGATCGCGGCCATCCCGCGACCTCATCGCTTTCAAGAAAGAGCCGTCAGGGTTCGAATCCCCTTCGGGCTACACGCCCGCGTGGACTTCGAACTGGCTCGCGCGGGGCGAGTCTTCCTGAGTGTTATGCGTGCTGGCGCTTTGCTAGGAAGCGTCGTATCTGGCCACCATGCTCACGCAGGTGCGCGAGGTTGATGTGCAAGAGTTGCTCAAGCGTCTTACCAGCATGCGGGTGGCTGGGACCGCAGGTCTTCGCAAGATCGTCGTCGGTCAAAGATGAGATGACGCGGCGGGCGCGTGCGCGTCCGTAGTCCAGGTACTGCAGCAACAGCTCGCGCCGGTAAACGTGGTTAGGGAGCTTCAGGGTCCAATTCTCGTTGAAAGGGTCCTCCTCGACCCCCCCGCGGATGAACTCCGGTGTCGCGAATGAACCCTCCGGGGCGATCGGCGTGGCCATCATCTCGATCGTGACGTACCAATCGAGGTAGAAAAGGCAGTGGTACGCGACCTTCCACAGCGCCGAGAAGACTTGGATCGATTCGTCGGTGCGTCCTGGTTCGGGCTGGTCGTTCCCGGGCCACATCCCCGGCTCAGTTCTCTCGACCTTCCAGAGGCTCGCCTCCCAAAGTGCCTCCGGGCATTTGCGGAGGGCGGCTTCGAGCAAGTCAATAGCTTCGTCGAACTCTCGGACTAGCAATGGATTACCCACGGACATCGTCGGAGAGTATCTGTCGAACAAATCGCGACCCGATTCACTTTCAACTCCGCTCAAGTCTCCCGTCGGCCCGTCCACCGCGCTGCCCGTACGCTCGAGTAGGTCTTCTCAGCTCCATCCTTTCAAGTACGAGCCAGCGCACCGCATTCGTGCCATCTGACCGGGGAGCGACCGTGATCACGGGGAAACGCCGAAACGCGACTCCGCCGACCAACGCCACGCGACTCGAAGCTGGTTAGGCAGCGCCGGCCGCACGGGCACATGCGAGACCGAGGAACGCATAGCTCAGATTCGAGTAGGCAAACCGAACACCTGGTTCAGCGACCACCTTGATCTGAGGAATGACCGCGAGGACCGATCGCTCGAAGTCGATCGGCGGCAGTTCGCGATTGGCGCCTGCGGACGTCAGCGAACTCCGGCACGTGTTCCTCGAGCGCGTCTGAGAGCCGGAGGCGGCCCCGTTCTGCGAGCTGGAGCAGCATCAAGCCGGTGAACATCTTGGTGACCGATGCGGCGCGAAAGACCGTCGTCGCGGTTGGCGATTCGGATGAGCCGCGAGCCGTCTTGCCCCACGAACCTGTCCAGTCGGGCCGGTCAGCCTCGACATAGCGTGCGCACACGCCGCCTACATCGGCATCGCCCAGTTCGGATCTTGCGATCGACGCGACGCGTCTTGTGGCGTGGTCAAGCTTCTAGCGAGCCGTGAACAACTGCGAGAGGGCGTCGCGGGCGATGTATTGGGCCATTTCCGGGTTCTCCCGCAGCCGCCGCAGGCTGTACGCGTACCAGTCCCGACCGTAGGGGACATAGACGCGGAGACGATGCGCGCCAGCGACGAGCCTGTCCCCGCGCTCAGGAGTCACGCCCAGAAGCATCTGGAACTCGTACTGCGTGGGCGAGAGCCCGGGCAGGAGCCCGAGGCTTCGCTCGATGAGCCACTCGTCATGCGTCGCGACCTCGGGATAGCTGCCGCACGCGATGAGCCTCTCGAGGATCGCGAGGTAATTCCGACGGATCGTCTCGGCATCGAGGTAGGCCACCGATTCAGGCTCGTGCCAGATGCCTTTCACGATCCGGACACGTGGCCGCAGGTGCGCGAGCGCCGCGACATCGTCGAGCGTCCGGCGCAGGCAACTCTGCAGGACGATACCGACCCTATCGAAGCCCTCTGCGCGAAGCCGGCGGTAAACATCGAGCGTCGCGTCGACGGTGGACGAGTCCTCCATGTTCAAGGTCAGCCCGATCGCGCGGTCGGCGGCGTCTTTGGCGAGACGGCGCAGGTTCTCCCAACAGAGATGAGGGTCGAGACGCAGCCCGAAGCCGGTCATCATCACGCTCAGCGTCGCGCTGGGGTGGTCGTGCTCCAGCTCCCCGAGTGCTCGCTCGTACTCGGCCATCATCAACATGACCTGGTCGCGTGACGAGAATTGCTCGCCCAGCACGTCCAGTGTCACGAGCCTGCTCCGCCGTTCGAGCTGCGCCGTCACACGGAGGGCGTCCTCAAGCGTCGACCCAGCGACGTATCTCTTCGCGACGGCCCACACGATCGGGCGCGGCACTAGCGGAAGGATCCCCGCGAGCGCCCGGCCGGTGTGCATCGCCTCGATGATGGCGGAAGCGCTCACCAGCAGGCGTGGCTCCTCGTCTGGGCGAGCGTGCCAGGGTACGTGCAGCGGACTGCTGCGGTCGTCGACCTGAACTCGGATGCGACCGTGGACATCGAGCTCGTACCCCAAGCGGCTGCGTCAGCCGCGCCGCTCGCGCCGGCCTCCAGTGGCGTGACGTTGTCCGGCGTCGTCTTCGAGATCGTCGATGGTGTCCGACGTCCCGTCGTCGGCGCTCATGTGTTCGTCGAGTGCGCGCCTGACGTCCTCATGGCTGACACAGTGACGGACGAGAACGGACGCTACCGCGTCTTCGGCATCCCGCCCGTGCGCGTCGGCGTGTTCGTCGAGCCGACCGAGCTCGCGCGGACGTGGATCGACGTCACGACCGCTGACACGAACCTCGATCTCGAGATCAAGCGGGGACCGTAGCTGGCGCGATCTGCGATGCCCACGCGAGCGCTCACCGCGCAGTTTCTAGGCGGGCGGGATGTTCTGGTTCAGCCGGAAGAAGTTGGTTGGGTCGTATTTCCTCTTGAGCGCCTGGAGGCGCGCGTACTTCGCGGTTCCGTACGCCTGCCGGATGCGCGCATGGCCCTCGTCCATGAGGAAGTTCACGTACACGCTGGTGTGATAGGGCTGAAGGGCCGTCCAGAATCGCCGTGCCCATGCTCGCTCTTCTTCGAAACCATCGTCGCTCGTGGTGTTCCCGCCGATGTTGAACGTGTGACCGGCGCTCCGGCCGTGGAATGCCGTCTCATCATCGCGGACGCGAGCGACGGCGCCACCGCACTGCCAGACCCCGACGGCCGTGATCGGAGAGTCGATCTGCTCGCCGTACTGGACCATGATGTCGATGATGTCGTCATTGAGTTCGGCGACGTCACACGAGCGGAAGTAGTACCACCACCCCGGCGGGAACGATGGGTTGAACAACTGCTGAAGCTTCAGGTACGACATGCGGGTACAGCGATCGAGCGCTGGCGCGGCGAACTTCTTCAGCGGACGCACGACCTTCTCCCCCTCATCTGCGGCGCCGGCATAGATGGACGTGATGGCGATCACGTGTCGACCGACGAGATCCGAAGGCAAGCCGGCGAGAGTGGCCGGCGCCTTCCGCAGAGTTATCAGGGTCGTGAGCTCGTCGGGGCAGTCGGCGATCCAGTCTCGGTAGAAGCGCAAGACGCGCGGAGCTTCCGCGATCGGCCAGAAGATCGGGCCGGCGTAGATCTCCGGCCCGAGCGGATTCAGGCGGAACTCGAACTCCGTCGCGATCCCGAAGTTTCCGCCTCCGCCGCGGAGGCCCCAGAAGAGGTCGGCGTTCTCTTGCTCACTGGCCTTTACGAACTCGCCCTCGGCCGTGATGAGGTCGACGGAAAGCAAGTTGTCGATGGTCAGGCCGAGCCTTCGCATGGTGAAGCCGATGCCTCCGCCGAGTGTCAGGCCCGCCATGCCGGTATGCGAGATGAAGCCCGCGGGGACAGCGAGTCCAAACGCCTGGGTCTCGCGGTCCAGTTCCCCCAAGAGGACGCCGGCTTGGGCGCGGACCGTTCGTGCTTCGGGATCGACGCGGATTCCCTTCATCAGGGACAGGTCGATCACGATGCCGCCGTCGCACACGCCGTAGCCGGGGTAGCTGTGGCCGCCACCGCGCACTGCGACGAGAAGTTTGTCCGTGCGGGCGAAGCGCACGGCTGCCATTACGTCCGCTACGCCGGCGCAGCGCGCAATGAGTGTCGGGTGCCGGTCGATCGAGGCGTTCCACACCCTCCGACGCTCGTTGTAGCTTTCGTCGCTTGGCCGAACGAGCTCACCGCGGAGGGTTGATCCGAACTGGTCTAGAGCGAGTTGGTCGATGGAGGTCTGCTTATTCGTAGCCATCGACACCTCCGTGCTGGGGCAGTATCGCGTGGTCGTATGGATCAGCAAATGTCCGAGCCCCGGGGCGATCATGCCGCCGGCCGACGCGGAATACTCGGCGCGTCCGCTGGATCGACGGTGCAGGAGAGTCACGGAATACGGAGCAGGCGTGAGGAGCGATGTCGTCGTCATAATCGGGGCGGCGGTCGCCTACTTCGTGCGGAAGGTCTATCGCAGTACCAAGGTGATCGTCGTCGAGCGCGACCCTACCTACAGCTCGCCTCAACGCCGCGAGCTTCGGGCGGTGTCCGTCGCCTTTTGGCGACCGAGGGTCCGCGGCGTCTTCACAGCGCCTTCACACCGTCTGCTTAGAGTGCCGCCGTGCCCGTCGCGGTGGCGCGGCCGAGCGCGCGGAGGACAGCCGTCTTCTATCTCGTGTACGTCGCCATCGCCGGCATCGGTCAGGCGCTCGCGCTTCTGGATCCCGCGTCGGTGCTCGCCGCTGCCGTCCAGGTCGTCGGCACGATGTGGTACGGCGTGGTCGCCGTGGTGCTCTGCCGCCTCTTCGGCGATCCGACTCGCGGCGCCGGCGTCCTTGCCATGGTCAGCGTGGTCGTCGGCTGCGTCTTCCAATCGCTGTACTACGCGCTCGGCCTCGGTCGCGGCGCGGAGGTGCTCGCCCTCGCCTTCTTCGGGCTCTTTCTCGTCTGCCTCGGTTCTCTTGTCGTGCGATCGGCGCTCATCCCGCGAGCGATCGGCGTCGCGCTCATCGTCGGGGGCGCGGCGTCGTGCGCCTTGTGGCTGCCATTCGTGCCCGCGGCGCTCGCGCCTGCGTTCCTGCTCGGCGGGGTCGCGGAGCTCGTGCTGCTCCTGTGGCTCCTGATCGTCGGGGTCCGGCGTTAGCCTGACACTGAAACGAGGTGACTCATGCGAACGCTGATCGTGTCGGAGTTCATGTCAATGGACGGCGTCATACAGGCGCCGGGCGGGAAGGACGAGGACCGGGACGGCGGGTTCGAGCATGGCGGGTGGACGATTCCGTACTGGCACGATGAGATCGGCGCGAGCTTCAGCGCGATGATGAAGAACGTCGACGCGTTCCTGCTCGGCCGCCGCACGTACGTCACCCATGCGCAGGCCTTCGAGCCGCTGCCGCCGGGAGATCCGTTCGGCGATCTGATGAATGCCCCCAAGAAGTACGTCGTTTCTCGAACGCTGGAGAAGCCCATCTGGCGCGACACGACCATCATTCGTGACGACGTCGTCGACGCGGTCCGGACGTTGAAGGCGGAGCCCGGGCGAAACATCATGACCGACGGCAGCAGCCAGCTCGTACGCACGCTGCTCGCGCATGACCTCGTCGACGAGCTGCACGTGCTGCTCTACCCGCTGACGCTCGGCCGCGGCAAGCGCATCTGGGCCGATGACGCGCACATGGGATTCACGCTGCGATCCGCTACCCCATATCCGACCGGTGTCGTCGGACTCGATTACGTACGTCAACGGTGAACCCTAGCTAGAGGTCTTCATCAGCCAGCGCCTTGCGCGTACCAGTCCAACACTCGCATCGCGCGGAGCGTGTTCCATCGGCTGGGCTTGCCCTCTCCCTCGTCCATCGCGAAGTGCACCTGACCCGCGTGTGGGTTCTCCAGCGGCCATCGGCCGTCTTCGCCGCGCTTGCTCGCGACCAGGTCGATCGCCTCGGCTGCGCGATCGTCGGGGACGGCGTCGGCGGCGCGCAGGTAGTCGAGTCCACGCAGGACGTCATAGAAGTAGCGAGTGGGGAAGGAGAACATCAACCACGTCGGATCGATCACCTTTCCGGTCGACAGCCGGCGGAACAGGCGGCGCTCCAGAAGGTACTCGTGCGCCCTCAGGCGCGCCGCCGTCACCTCGGGTGAGCCACCCGTGGCCTGCTCGTGCTCGAGCAGGCCCTCGAGCACGCAGATCGTGGTGTGGAACGAGGACCTCGTGGAGCCGCGTTCCGCCTCACAGTTCCACCCGCCGTCGCTGAGCTGCTCACCCAAGAGCCGGTCCACGACGGCTTGAACGTCCTCGCCGAAGTACGAGCCCAACGCAACCACCGAGCCGTTGATGCACGGCTCGACTTCGCCGTCGAAGAAGGGCTTGCCGTGCCAGGCGGCGTCCCGGGGGAGCACGCCCACCCATGTGACCTTGTCACGGACCAGGCCTATGGCGCGACGAGCCTCCGCGCTCGCAGGATCCAGTCCCAATTGGGGCAGCAGCTTCAGAGTGTTGTACGTGTCGGTCCATCCGGGCGCGTTGAATCCACCTCCCCAGTGACCGTCCGGTCCCTGGAGGGCGAGCAGGCGTGCACCCCATCCTTCCCGGGCGACCCTCGTGCGCTCGGCGGCGACGACCTCGGCACGCTCGTGAATGAGATCTCGCATCACCTGCCATCGGATAGCGGGGTCCGAGTCAAGCAGCCAATCCATGAGGCGGCTCATGATCGAGCGGAGTCAGGACGAGCTCGGTCGACCACGACCTTGTGGCGCGCTTGGGCGACACGCTGGTGGGCCTCGTCGAGCAATGGCTTCACGACCGTATCGAAGGTCGCTTCGGACGGATTGAGGATGCTGACCCAGTGCTGGAGCGCGTAGACGGGGTGCGGCATCAGCTGGTCGAGCGCGGTGTAGTCGGGGTTCGAGATCGAGCCGACGACTGACTGAAAAGTTGTCTTGCTCACGCCGACGTTGAGCCGGTACACGCCAGGCCGGTCCAGGTTCGAGAACGAGTCGTATTCGTCGCTCGTCACAAGGGTCGCGAAGTTCGGCCAGTGCTTCTCGGAGTCACACGAGAAGAACGTCCCGCTACCCGCCGTCAGGATGTCGGCGTCTGGATACGTTTCGGCGATGTACCGGACGATCGAGGTTTCGTCCACGGTCGGACCTCCCAGCGCAGCGCGTTTCGGTCTTGTCGATGCAGCCGCTCAGTCGCGACCCGCCACAGTGGCGATGTCGGCCTCGTTGCCCGCCGCGTCAGCGAGCGTCCACCAGGATGGCGCGAACTCGTCGCGCACCATGCGGCCGCCTGCGGCGAGTGCCGCAGCGATCCGAGTTTCAGCCTGCTCGCGCGGCACCCATATCGCGAGGTGGATCGCGCCGAGCCCACCCGGGCGCGGCTCCTTCATCGGCTCGAACCACAATGCGGGCCCCCGGCCGCGCGGATCGATGAGGTCCTCGTCGGGCGTGTCCGGACGACGCTTGTATCCGAGCACGGCCTGCCAGAACGGCATCACCTCGGCGGTCACGGTCGCGCCGGGGATGACGAGCACGCTCTGGACCGCCGACGGATCGGCCGCAAAGTTCAGCTTTCGGGCAGCTGCGGAGATCTGCTGGGCGAGCTCAACGTCGCGGCGGCTCATCCCGAAGTAGTCGTCGGTGATCGTGATCAGGCTCACGGTCACGGCGTCGCGCCGCACGTCGATGCCGACGTGGGGTTCGTCAACTCGCGGGAGTTGGCCGATCGCCTCCGCGAGCCGCGCGCCTGCCGCGACCGATCCGGTGCGGAAATACGCGCACGCGCCGTCGCTGCCGACGAGACGCCAATCATCAACGCCTTCAGCCTCGTAGAACTGCTTCGGGCTGATCTTGTCGGTCATCTCGCGCCTCCTTGCCATCGAAGATCGTTGTGCCTCCGCTGCGTCAACCAACGGATCGATTTTGCGCCAACGGCGGAGCGGTATATCGCGGACCGTGGACGCGCGCCAAGAGCTAGAGTCCAGTCATGGCCGAGGTTCTGCTCTTCCATCATGCGCAGGGGCTAACTGCTGGGTGCCTCTCCTTCGCCGATCAACTCCGCTCTGCGGGTCATGTCGTTCATGTCCCTGACCTTTACGAGGGCAAGACCTTCGCGGTGCTCAACGACGGTGTTGGCTACGCGAAGCAGGTCGGCTTCGATACGATCGGCGAGCGCGGCCGGCGTGCCGCTGACGGCTTGCCGAACGAGATCGTCTACGCCGGATTCTCACTAGGAGTCATGTCGGCGCAGATGCTGGCCCAGACGCGTCCCGGTGCCAAAGGAGCTCTGCTCTTCAGCGGTTGTCTCCCCCCGTCCGAGTTCGGCGGGCTCTGGCCACCAGCGGTCCCGCTGCAGATCCACATGATGGAGGACGACGAGTGGGTAAAAGAGGGCGACCTCGATGTCGCTCGTGAGATCGCCGCGACCGTCAAGACCGCGGAGCTGTTCCTGTACGCCGGAGATCGGCATCTCTTCGCCGACGAGAGCCTGCCCGACTACGACCCGGGTGCCGCGGCTTTGCTCACGCAACGCGTGCTCAGCTTCCTCGATCAGATCAACTAGCTCGGGAGAGGCCATCCAGGATCAGATCTAGCCCGTACTCGAACTCGTCCCCGTAGTCGTATCCGGGTTTCATGACGTGTTCGCTGAGGAACGCAACAAGGTTGGGATATTCGTCGGCGGGGAATGGCCGGAGCATGTCGTGCGCGACCACGGCGATCTCGTCCGAGGTATCGAACGGCAGGTTCATCTTCGTCAGCGCGAAGCCGTAGATGTAGCCATCCAGCACCGAGTACGCGTGAGCCGCCATCGCCATTGAGAATCCGCCTTTCCGGAGACTCCCAATGACCGCGTCGTGGTGTCGCAGGTTCGCCGGACCGGGGTTGCGCCGCGATTCCATGAGACCGATCGCCCACCGGTGGCGCGACAGAACGTCGCGAAGAGAGATGGCCCGCTGACGCATCGCCGTCTTCCAGTCCGTGTCGCTCGGAGGAAGAGCGACCTCGCCGAATACGAGATCGACGAGCCCATCGACGAGGTCGTCCTTGTTGGCCACGTGGCGATAGAGCGCCATCGGCGCGGCCCCGAGCAGCTCGGCGAGCCTGCGTATCGTGAGGCTCTCGAGCCCGCTGTCGTCAGCTTGGGCGAGAGCGGCCCGGAGCACGCGGTCCCGGCTCAGGGCGGTCCGGGGCTTTGCCTTCGGTCTTGTGCGTTTGGCTACGGACACCTTTCACCCCACAGCCTCGGAGTTTTCCTGTTGACAGCGTACATTGTACGCAGTAGCGTACACCGTACGCGTACTAAGTACGCAGTGAAAGGGGAGACGAGCATGAAGGCCATGGTCCAGGACAACTACGGGTCGGTGGAGACGCTCGAGCTTCGCGAGATCGACAAGCCGCAGATCGGGGACAGGGAGGTCCTGATCCGCGTTCGCGCGGCCGCCGTCAACCCGGCGGACTGGGCGATCATGAACGGACTGCCTTACGTCGCGCGCCCGGTGTACGGGCTGCGCAGGCCAGGGCAGTCAGTGCGAGGTACTGACGTAGCGGGAGTGGTCGAGGCCGCGGGAGCGGGCGTGACTCGGTTTCGCCACGGCGACGCGGTCTTCGGTTGGGGCCGTGGCTCCTTCGCCGAGTACGCCTCCGCCAATGATGACGCGCTCGAGCTGAAGCCCGCGAACGTCACCTTCGAGCAGGCTGCGGCTGTTCCAATGGCCGGTCTGGTGGCGCTCCAAGCGGTTCGTGATCATGGGAAGGTCCAAGCCGGGCAGAAGGTCCTGATCAACGGCGCCTCAGGCGGCATCGGCACCTTCGCAGTTCAGATCGCCAAGTCGCTCGGTGCCGAGGTGACCGGCGTGTGCAGCACCCAAAACGTGGACTTGGTCCGATCGATCGGCGCGGACCACGTCATCGACTACACCAAGGAGGACTTCACGCGGCGCGGCGAGCGATACGACTTCATCCTCGACAACGTGGCGAATCATTCGCTGTCGAGCCTCCGGCGCGCACTCACTTCGACGGGAACACTCGTCCCGAACGCCGGCCGCTTCGACAATCGTTGGTTCGCGGGTGGTGGTCGCGTCCTCGCCGCGAATGTGTTGTCTCGATTCGTAAGCCAGACGCTGCGGCCGTTCCTCGTGTCCCAGAACCATGCTGATCTGGTCGTCCTCAAAGAGCTGATCGAGTCCGGCAAGGTCACGCCGGTCGTCGGTCGGGCGTACCCACTGAGCGGAACCCCAGAGGCCATGCACCTCGTCGGAGAGGGCCACGCTCGGGGAAAGGTCGCCATCACGGTGTGACCGTCCGGCGCACGAATCGCGTGCCAGTTCATATCTTCTTCACAGGCGAGCGCGATGCTGCGCGCGGACCGCGGGGAGGTGGACGCGATGAAAGCGATCGTTCAGGACGGCTACGGCTCAGCAGACGCACTGCAGCTTAGAGAGATCGAAAGGCCGGTCGTCACAGAAGGGCGTGTGCTGGTGCGGGTGCGCGCGGCGTCGGTCAACGCGCTCGACTGGCACAGCGTGCATGGCGGGCGAGTGATCCGCCTGATCGGTGCGCTACTGCGCCAGAAGGCGACGCCCATTCGTGGTGTGGATGTAGCCGGGATCGTCGAGGAAATCGGTCCGAACGTCACCCGACTGCGTCCCGGCGATGAGGTGTTCGGTCTGGCGAGGGGCACCTTTGCGGAGTACGCCCTCGGCAGAGAGACCGGCTTGGTGCCGAAGCCCGTGCAGCTCTCGTTCACACAGGCCGGAGCCATGGGCGTGGCCGCCGTCACGGCCTTGGAGGCGCTGAGGGACAGAGGCCAGCTCAAACCTGGGCAGCACGTCCTGATACACGGCGCAGGCGGCGGTGTCGGCACGTTCGCTGTGCAGATCGCGAGAGCCCTCGGAGCGCACGTGACGGCCGTGACCGGCACGAGGAACCTCGACGTCATCCGTCCACTCGGTCCGGACGTGCTGATCGATTACACGCAGGAAGACTTCACGCGCCGCCCGCAGCGCTACGACGTCATCGTTGATATCGCCGCGACGCGTTCGCTCGCCGACCTCAAGCGCGTGCTCACGCCTAACGGGATGCTCGTGATCACCGGCGCGCCAAAGACCGGCATGGTGCGGCTGCTGGCGCGAGTGATCGGGGGACTCGTGCAGTCGCGGTTCGATCGGCGCCTTGTGTCGTTCGTGGCCAGGGCGCAGTACGAGGACCTGGTCTTTCTGAAGGAGCTCGTCGAGGCGGGGAAGCTGTGCCCGGTGATCGATCGGGAATACGCGTTGAGCGACGCCGCCGAGGCGGTCCGTTACGTCGGAACCGGTCAGGCTCGCGCCAAGGTCGTCATCACCATGTGATGACCTCCACCGGAGGAGTTGCCGCCGCCGGCTCCTCACCCGTTCAGGGCGCTCGGCCGTATGGCGAGGCCCGAATTGCCCTGTTCGGGTGGGAGAACTGGCCTGTTAGGGGAGCCTCAACGCTCGGCGGCGCAACTAGAAATGCGTCATGGCGAATGTCCCCCAGGCGAAGACTCCGCGCAGACGCATGGCTTGGCGCCTGGTGGTCGCCACACTGCTCGTGCTCGCGCTGGATGCCGCGCTCCTGCCCTCTCCGGCAGCGGCCTCGACCACCGTGAGCGCGGAATCCTGGAAGAGCACAAGCGCGGCGTGGGGCGGAACGCTCAACGGAACGAACAGCGCGTACGCGCAGGGACTCACCATCCCGTCCCGGATCGTCATCATCGGCGAGTCGCTCGGCGTACACACGCTCGACATCGCGTACGACTTCCAAGATTCATCCGTCGGCTCCAACAAGCACTTCATGGACTTTATCGAGAACTACGATCGAACGGTCCCGCGATCGGTCGCCGATCCGTGCGCCGGCGTGAGCGGCTGCAGCGGTAGCCCGGCGACGGTCAGCATCCCGTCGGATCCGACCGTGTCCGGCCAGCGTGCGGGCGCGATCAGCGTCTGGAACGCATCGACCCTTTCGCTCGGCGCCTACACGACGACGATCGGCGGGGGAGCGATCACGAAGCACATCACGCTGGTCTATACGGCGGCCGCAGGCGCGGACGTCGTTGTCGCGTTCGGCGCGCACATCGCGTCACCGACGGACTGGGGCACGGGCAACGGCGCATCGTCGTGGGCCGGCGGGTCTGGCAAGGTGGGCGGGACGCGCGATGCCGGCACCGAGAAGGTCGTTGGGATCAACCCGGGGGCGTTCGGGGTCGCCACGAACAGCGCTCCGAGCGTCTCGAGCACGAGCGTCGCGCTGAACCAGGACAGCTCGACTGCCGTGACGTTGGGCGCGAGCGACGCGGAGGACTGCGAGCTGAGCTTCCGCATCGTGACCGCGCCGAGCCACGGCACGCTGAGCGCGATCAGCAACACGACCTGCACCGGCACGAGCGGCGCGTACGCCGACACGGCCAGCGTCACGTACACGCCGACCGCGGGCTACAGCGGAACGGACAGCTTCACCTGGACCGCGAACGACGGCACGATCGACGGCGCGACCGCCACGGTGTCGGTCACCGTCAACGCGGTCGGGAGCACCCCGCAGACGATCACCTTCGCGCAGCCGTCCACTCCCGCCACGTACGGTGCGAGCTTCACGGTGAGCCCGACGTCGACGTCGGGACTGCCGGTGAGCGTCGCCGCGAGCGGGGGCTGCACGATCAGCGGCTCGACCGTCACGATGACCAGCGGCATCACCGACTGCACTCTCGTCGCGAGCCAGAGCGGCGACGCCACGTACGCGGCAGCACCCACCGTCACGCGCACCGTGAGTGCGGCGAAGGCCAGCCAGACGATCACCTTCGCCCAGCCGACGAGTCCGGCGACGTACGGCACGAGCTTCACGGTCAGCGCGACGTCGAGCTCCGGCCTTCCCGTGAGCATCGGCGCAAGCGGCGGCTGCACGATCAGCAGCTCGACCGTGACCATGACGAGCGGCACGACCGACTGCGTCCTCACCGCGTCTCAGGCCGGCGACGCCGACTCCGCGGCTGCGTTGAGCGTGACGCGCACGGTCAGCGCCCGGAAGGCGGATCAGACGATCAGCGCGATCAGCGCACCGGGATCCGCGACATACGGGACGACGCTTTCGCCGACCGCGACCGCGAGCTCCGGTCTGACCGTGACGTTCACCGCCACCGGTGCCTGCTCCACGGGTCTCACGATGACCAGCGGGACCGGCACGTGCACGATCACGGCATCACAGGCGGGCGACGCGAATTACAACGCGGCGCCCGACGTCTCGACCGTCGTCACGGCAACGCTCGCGCATCTCACGCTGACCGCCGACGATCAGTCGCGCGCATACGGCGCCGTCGAGCCGACGTTCACCGCGACGCTCTCCGGGTTCGTGAACGGCGAGACGCTCGGCACGTCGGACGTGAGTGGCTCGGCCAGCTGCTCGACGACGGCCACGCCCACGTCCGACCCTGGTGCGTTCGCGATCTCTTGCACGCCGGGCACGCTGAGCTCCACGAACTATGACCTCACGACCCTCGTGAGCGGAACGCTCACGGTCACGCAGGCGCCGGCCACGGCCACATTGAGCGATCTCTCACAGACGTACGACGGCACGCCGCGCGCGGTCACGGTCACGACGAGTCCGAGCGGTCTCGCCGTCACCGTCACGTACACCGGGACGGGCGGCACGGTATACGGGCCGAGCGCGACCGCGCCGACCGCCGCGGGCTCGTACAGCGTGACCGCGACGATCTCTGACATCGACTACACGGGGACTGCGACCGGGACGCTCGTGGTGAGCGGCCCTGCTCCGACGCCGACGCCCACGCCGACACCGACCCCGACGCCAACGCCGACGGCAACGCCGTCGCCAACGCCGACACCGACTCCAGCGCCAACGGCAACGCCGTCGCCGACGCCGTCGCCCACGCCGTCGCCGATCGCAACACCGTCGCCCACTCCGTCGCCGACACCCTCAGCCACGGTCACGCCGTCGCCGACGCCGGTGCCGACCGCGACGCCGTCACCGAGTCCTACGCCGATCGCGACGCCGTCTCCAACAGCTACGCCGACAGCCGTGCCTTCGCCGACACCGACCGCCGCACCGCTGATCACACCTGTGCCGACTACCACCAGCGCGCCGACACCAGTGCCGACGGTCGCTCCGAGTCCCACGCCTCAGCCGACACCCATGGTCACGGCGACGCAAAGCCCGACGTCATCGCCGGCGTCGACAGCCACACCCGTCCCGAGCGCCGCGCCCGCATCGAGCACGGTCGCGCCGGCGGCCGCAGGCACCGACGCGTCGACGCCGACGCTCGCGCCGACGCCGACCGCCACGGTCGCACCGACGCTCGAGCCGGTCGCGGTCGCGAAACCCGAGCCGACCGCGACGCGCGCGCCAAGCGCGATCGCACCCGCTGCCACGAATGCGCCGAGCACATC
>JBKPCZ010000118.1:0-3011 GCA_046727665.1 Chloroflexota bacterium | reverse complement strand
ACCTCCACGAGTCGAAGCAGCTCCAGGTCGAGCGGCTGGACTGGGACAACGCGAAGGCCTACGTGCGCGAGGTGAAGGTCGACTACTACACCCAGGCAGAGCTCGCTGTGCGCATCCGCGTGATCGACGAGTTCGACCGGCACGCGGGAAAGCGAGGCTTCGACCTCGCGCACGGCGAGGTCCTCGTGAGCACGCTCACCACGATCTTCAAGAAGCTGACGATGTACACGCACGAGAACGTCGGCTGGGGCAAGGTCCACCTTCCCGAGCAGGAGCTGCAGACGACGTCGTTCTGGTGCTCGCTCCCCGAGCGCGCGGTCGCGGGGTGGCCGAGGGAACGCATCGAGATCGCGCTGGCGGGCCTTGGCAATCTGCTCCACGGGCTCGCGCCGCTCTTCCTCATGTGCGATCCACACGATCTCGGTCTCGCGGTCGAGGTGCGGTCGCCGCACACCGAGCGGCCGACGATCTACCTCTTCGACATGACGCCGGGCGGTATCGGCTTCTCGGAGCGCCTGTTTCGCTCGTACGAGCCGCTCATGCAGCGCGCACGCGAGCACCTCGAGTCGTGCGGCTGTCAGACCGGATGTCCGTCCTGCGTCGGCCCGGCGCACGCGCTTGGCCCCGACGTACGCGAGTCGGTCGCGCATCTGCTGACGCTCGCCTGATGAACGACCTTCGAGCGCGCATCGCCGCGATCGTCGAGCGCGATCGCGCACGACAAGCCACTGGGGAGGTGGGCGGCGGGGCCAGGCGCGGCGCCGGCACCGAAACCCTCTGTGCCGGCGCCGCGTCCGTCTCGCCGTTCTACCTGTTCGAGCAGCGCATCGCACTCGACGATCTCGGGCTCGAGATCGTCGGCAGGGGAGCGTGCGATGCGCGACTCATCGCGCATCTCGGCTTGAAAGGCGATGCGCCGGCCCGATGGCAGGACGTGTTGTGGCTCGATACAGAGACGACCGGTTTAGCTGGCGGCACGGGTACCTATGTGTTTCTTCTGGGCATCGCCTACTTCTCCGACGGCGAGCTCGTGCTGCGTCAGCACCTGCTGCACGACATCGGGTACGAGCGCGCGTTCGTCGAGACGATCCAGGCCGAGATCGAGCCGTTCCGCGCCTGCGCCTCGTACAACGGCAAGAGCTTCGATCTCCCGCTTCTCCGCACGCGCTGGGTCATGACCCTGCGCAGCGAGATCACCGTCGACGAGTCGCACCTCGACCTGCTGCATCCCGCGCGGCGGCTCTGGCGCGACCGCTACGGATCGACGGGCTTGAAGCAGCTCGAGGAGTCGCTCTTCGACGAGGGCCGCACGGGCGACAACCCCGGCGCGCTCAACCCTGACGCGTACTTCCACTATCTGCGCAAACGCGACCCCAAGATCATCGCTCCGGTGCTGGAGCACAACGCGCGCGACATCGTGTCGCTGGTGCGCGTGGCGGATCGCGTCGCCGTTGCCGTGCTCGCTGCGCGCTCGGGGCGCGCGCCCGATCACGCGCCGGCCGCCTATGCGCTCGCACGCTCGTTCGAGCGCACCGGCGAGCTCGACGCGGCCTTCGCCTGCTACGAGAGCGCCTACTACGACGGGGACAACGAGCTGCGGGTGAAGCTCGCGCTCGCGTTCGCGCGCCAGCTCGAGCGCCGCGCCGATGTCGAGCGCGCACTGCGCATGATGGAGACGCTCGTCGAGCTGGGCCTCGGCTCGCCACGCTGGCGCGAGCAGGCCGAGAGCCGAATCCGCAGACTGTCGAAGAAGAAATGGCGACGGCTGGCGACGGCAAGCTGACGATCCGGCCCCTCACGGCCGCGCGTGTGGACGACGTGAAGACCGTGACGCGTGGCACGTGGGGAGCGACGTGCTGGGACCTGTTCCCGCGCTATAGCGCGAAGCAGCAGCGCGACCTCGGCATCACGATCGGTGGGCCGGCGGGCGCGGAGAAACGGCGGCGTGAGGCTCTCGCGAAGCTCGCGCGCCGGCGAAAGAACTCCGCGGGCCTCGTCGCGTACGAGGGCAAGGAGCCGATCGGCTTCCTCTCGCTCGGACCTCGGACGGACTTCTCGCGCATCGCGAATTCGAAGGCGACCCCGCCCGTGGACGAGGTCGACGCGTGGGTGGTCCCGTGCATCACTGTTCGTCGCGGGTACCGAGGCAAGGGCGTCGCGGTCGCGATGCTGCGCGCGGCGCTTGAGTACGCGGGCAAGCGAGGCGCCGCCGCGGTGGAGGGTTACCCACGCGCCGAAACGAAGCGGCTGCACGACGATTTCGCGTTCATCGGAACTGAGGCGATGTTCCGCAAGGCCGGCTATCGCAAGGTCCGCGGCGTGCTGCCGCGGCTACCCAAAGGGTGGGCGCCGCGCGTCACAATGCGGGCGTCGTGCGCATCATCTCGGACGACCTCGTCGGCCTCGCGGAGGCGCTCGAAGCCGGCGCGCTGACGAGCAGCGCGCTCGTCGAGCGCGCGATCCGCCGCTACGCCGAGACCGAGCCCCAGATCCACGCGTTCGCCTGGCTCGATCCGGAGCGCGCGCACAGGCTCGCGGCGGCGTCCGATGAGCGGCGCCGCTCGGGTGGCGCGGTCGGTCCGCTCGAAGGCATCCCCATCGGCGTGAAGGACATCTTCGACACCGCCGGCATCCCGACCGAGATCGGGACCGCGCTGTTCGCCGGTCGCGTTCCCGACCAAACGTGCCCCGCGGTCCACGCGGCGGAGTCCGCCGGCGCGATCGTGCTCGGGAAGACCGTCACGGCCGAGCTCGCCTTCATGACGCCGAACCACACGCTCAATCCCTGGGATCCATCACGCACGCCGGGCGGCTCGTCGATGGGATCCGCTGCGGCCGTCGCCGCGGGCGTGGTGGCGGCCGCGATCGGCTCGCAGACGAACGGCTCGGTCATCCGCCCGGCCGCGTTCTGCGGTGTCGTCGGTTTCAAGCCGACCGTCGGCCGCATCCCGACCGAGGGCGTCTTCGAGTTCTCGCGCACGCTCGATCACGTGGGGGTGTTCGCGCGCAAC
>JBKPCZ010000117.1:0-10386 GCA_046727665.1 Chloroflexota bacterium | reverse complement strand
GGCCAGCACCGCCGAGCTCGTGCAGCAGCTCGATCAGCTGGTGAGCGCGTTCCCCGGCGGCGCGGGTCTGTGGATCGGTGACCCGAATACGAGCAAGCCGCTGTACGCCCACGACGCGGACCAGCCGGTCGTCACGGCGTCCCTCTACAAGCTCGCGGTCCTGGCCGAAGCCGAGCGTCGCGTCGATGCGGGGCAGCTGCATTACGGCGACGTGATCACCATCGAGGACGACGACATCACCGAGGACGGCTCGTTCGAATTGGCGGGCACCGAGCTGACCATCGACGAGGCGCTCGAGGCGATGATCACGATCTCCGACAACGGTGCGGCGCTCGCGCTATGGCACGTGCTCGGTGCCGAGAACATCAACGCGACGCTGCGCTCGACGGGGATCGGCGACTTCCACGTCTTCGAGAGCTGGGGCGAGGACGACAACATCGCGACGCCGCGCGCCGTCGGTACGATGTTCACGCTGCTCGCGAAGCGCCAGCTCATCTCGGCGGCGGCATCGGACCGGATGCTCGCGCGCCTCGAGCGCCAGCAGATCAACGATCGACTGCCCGCCGGTCTCCCCGGTGGCGTCGTCGTCGCGCACAAGACCGGCAATCTTCCCGGCCTCACCCACGACGCCGGCATCATCTTCACGCCATCCGGACCGCGCATCGTCGTCGCGATGACGTGGGACGCGGAGGACGCCGACGCCTACACGTTCATCGCGAATGTGGGATCGATCGTCTATAGCGCCGTGCTCGAGCCGCCGGCCAACGCCCGCTACGACGTGCCGCGCACCGTCGTGACCGCCGACACCAGCTCGTCGCCGCGCATCACCGTGCCGATCACGAATGCGGGCAGCGAGACATGGAAATCCAGCGGCCCCGGTTCCGTTCGGTTGATCTGGGAGATGCGCGACGCCAGGGACGTCCTCGTTGCGGCGTCGCCCGCGCCGATTGCGCTCCCCGGCCTCGCGCCTGGGCGCACGGCCAACGTCGAGATCGTGCTCGCGGTGCCGCGGACTCCGGGCGACTACAACGTGACGGTCGGCCTCGTCGACGCGAACGGCAACGGCCTCGCGAGACTCGGCGCGGCGACGGCATCGTTCCAGGTGCGCGCGCACCAGCCGTACCTCGTGAATGCCACGACGACCGTGCCCACGGTGCTGCACCGCGACGAGGCGTCGCTGCTCGTGACGCGGTACACCGCGCTGCCAACGGTCGGAGCAGCGGATCGCGCCCTCACGCTGTCGTGGCGGCTCAGCGACGCGAAGACGCGGCGCTCCGTGGCTCAAGGCACGGTCCCGCTCGGGACGCTCCGCCCCGGCGCGACGGGCACCTTCTTCGCGCCGCTCGTCGCGCCGGGCGTCCTCGGCACGTACCGTCTCGCCTACGACGTGCGCGAGGGGAACGTCGCCGTGAGCGAGACCGTCACCACGACCGTCACGATCGTCGGTCCGCGCACCTTCCCCGACGACGAGGGCGGTCGAACGCCACCGGTCATCACGCCGCGCGTGACACCACCGACGCCCTCACCGACACCGCGCATGCGCTTCCCCTCGCCGACCGCGGGCGTCGTGCCGAATCCCCAGCTTCCCGCGCTACCGTTCCCGCGCGGTCGGACGACGCCGACCGGAAATCCCTAAGCAATTAGGCGCAGGGCACGACCCGCGGCGTGGTGTCGCGAACGAGCACTGAGACCGCAGTATGGCGAGCTGTCCGGAGGGGCTACGGAGCGGGCCGTTTGCGAGAGAGCGACACCCGCCGCGGGTCCCTGCCCTGCCGTACGGAGCGCTACCTCCAGCGCGCGAGGATGTTCTCCCTCTGGAATGCCAGGCGCGCGACGAAGAACACCGCGAGGTCGAGCGCGAGGAGGATCAGGGTGAACTGCACGAAGGCCTCGTTGTCGAGCACGACGCGCCCGGTCACCTGGGCGATGCCCAAGCCGACGACCGGCACGACGACGAGACCGCCGATCTGCTGCGCGACGCGCACGTCGTTCACGCGCGTGGAGATGAGGATGCCGAGGTTCACCGACAGCAGCGTGAGGAGCGGCACCATCACGACGATCGCGAGCACCCAGCGTGGAGCGGTGACGGCGCGAACGGCGGCCTGGCTCCCGATCGCAGACACCGACAGCAGGTAGATCCCGTACGCGAGCCAGGTCACGATGACCGACGGGATCGTTGATGCGAGGCTCTTCGCGAACAGCAGCTCGCCGACGCCGACGGGTGTCGCGAGCAATGGCTCGAGCGTCCGCGACGCCTTCTCGCCGATGACCGAGTAGATCGCCATCGTGAGCGGGACCACCGTGGGGATGAGCATGAACAGGATCAAGAAGTATGTCGCGATGAAGCCCTGCACGGCCTCTTTTGGATCGAGACCCGCGACCGCCGGCGCCGCCGCGTAGAGCGCCTGCACGTCGCGGTCGCTCGGCGGATTCGCGGCTGCCGCGGCCACCGCGCCGATGCCGGACGCGAGGATGACGATCGGCGGCAGCAGCGTCATGCCGACGAGCAGCTTGTTGCCGAGCGCCTCGCGCCACTCGCGCACGCAGACCGCGCGCACGAGCGCGCCGCGCTCCGGCGTCCGCGCCAGCGTGAGCGTCGCCACGCTCACTTACGACCTTCCACGATGCTCAGGTAGACCTCCTCGAGATGCACCTTGCGCTCAACGACGTACGCGATCTGCGCGCCGGCTTCGACGAGCGCGCGCACGAGCAGCGGATTGGTCCGCAGCGGGTCGGGGGCCGACACGATGATCGACCCGTTCTCGAGGTGCGCCTCGCGAACGCCTGCGACGCCCTGCACGCGCACGAGATCCTCGGGGCGTGGCGCGGGCAGGACGCGGATCTCCGTCGCGCGCCCGTAGAGCTCGGCGCGAAGGTGGTCCGGCGTGTCGATCCGGATGACTGACTGGCGGAAGAACGCGATGCGGTCGCAGAGACGGTCAGCCTCGTCGAGATTGTGCGTGCAGAGGAACACCGTACGGCCCTTCCCGCGCAGCGCGACGATGAACTCGCGCACCGTCTTCGCCGCGTCGGGATCGAGCCCGGTGGTGGGCTCGTCGAGGAAGAGCACGCGCGGCTCGTGCAGCGCCGCGCGCGCGATCGCCATCTTCTGCTTCATGCCGCGCGAGAATGTCGCGACGGCCTCGCGGCGTCGGTCCCAAAGACCCATGAGCCGCAGGAAGTGCTCGGCCTGTCGTTTCGCGGTCGGGCCGTCGAGGCCGTAGAGCGTCGCGAAGAACACGAGGTTCTCCCAGGCGGACTGGCGCTCGTAGAGACCGGGCTGCTCGGTGAGGATGCCCACGGCCGCGCGGATCTCGCCGTCCTGCTGGCCGAGGCGAAAGCCCGCGACCTCCGCGGTCCCGGATGTCGGTCCGATGAGCGCGCAGAGGAGACGCAGCGTCGTGGTCTTGCCGGCCCCGTTCGGTCCGAGAAAACCGAACACCTCGCCCTCGCGCACCTCGAGGTCGAGCCCGTCGACGGCGGCGAGCGTGCCGAATCGCTTCGTGAGCTTCTCGGTGCGGATCACGGTCTGCATGCTCGAAGTCTATTGGCGCATCGTCCCTATCCTTGATGCGTGACTCCCACCGATGCCGAACGGAAACTGCGGGAGCTTTCCTTCCTGCACGAGGTCGCGCAGCTCGCGTCGTCCGCCCGCGACTGGGACGAGATGCTGCGCATCGTCATCGACCGCACCACCGACGCGATGCGCGCCGAGGTGTCGAGTCTGTATCTCCTCGAAAGGCGGGAAGGGCTGCTGCGCCTGGTGGCCACCAACGGCCTGAATCCGCGCGCGGTGGGCCGCGCCACGCTGCGTTTCGGCGAGGGCATCACGGGCTGGGTCGCCAACGCACGGGTGCCCCTGGCGGTGCGCGACGTCCGGAACGAGCCGCGGTGGAAGGTGGTCCCGACGGTCGACGTCGACCGCTTCACCTCGATGCTGTCGGTCCCCCTCGTGTCGCGTGACGAGGTCATCGGGGTCATGAACGTGCAGACCGTCGAGCCGCGCGACTTCGACCGCACCGAGATCGATTTCCTCCAGACGATCGCCAACCAGGTCGCGGGGATCATCGAGAAGGGGCGGCTGCAGCGCGAGTCGGAGCGCAAGCTGCGCGAGGTCTCGGCGCTCTTCGAGGTATCGAACGTCCTCACCTCGACCCTCGATCTCGACGAGGTCCTCGCGCTCATCGTCGATCGGCTCGTCCGCGTCTATCCGGGCTCCGCCGGCGCGATCTACCTGCGCGAGCGGGACGACGTGCGCGAGCGCGCGCGCTCCGGCGACATCGGCAAGTCGCTCCCTCCGGCGGCGCGGCGCGCGATGGCGGAGACGCGGCCGATCGTCGCGGAGGACCACGTCGCGCTGCCGCTGCTCGCGGGCGATCGGCTTCTCGGCGCGGTGGCGCTGCGCGTCCCGCCCGGCGTCGAGCTCGCCGACGAGGAGGTGGCGTTCGTCGGCGCGCTCGCGAACCAGGCCGCGCTCGGGATCGACAAGGCGGCGCTCTATGCGCTCGAGCGGCAGACGACGGAGCGACTGCGCGAGCTCGAGCGTGCGCGCACCGAGTTCGTCGCCGTCGTGACGCACGACCTGCGCACGCCGCTGTCGGTGATCCGCGGTTACCTCGATCTGCTGGCGGAGAAGAACGGTGACCGGCGCATCCCCATCGACGAGGCCGTCGCGCAGGTCGTGCGCCTCGATCAGCTCGTCGACCGGATCCTCACCGGCGTGCGTGTCGAGAATCCCGATCTCACGCTGCGCCGCGCCAGGTTCGATCTGCGCGCGACGTCGATCGCGACGCTGAAGGAGCTCGCGCCGATCGCACGCCGTCACCGGCTCGCGGCGCCGCGTGACGGCACGCCCATCTGGGTGCGCGGCGACCGGCGTCGCACCGCCGAGGTGCTCGGCGGTCTGGTGCACAACGCGACGAAGTACGCGCCCGAGGACACGCGGATCAGCGTGAAGGTGGAGCGGCGCCGCGACCGCGGCGTCGTCCGCGTCGTCGACGAGGGACCGGGCGTCGCGCCGCAGGACCGTGCGCGGATCTTCGAGCCATACGTACGCGCCGCGGCGCACGCCGAGCTGCCCGGATCGGGCATCGGCCTGTTCGCATCGAGGCGCGTCGTCGAGGCGCAGGGCGGCGACATCTGGTACGAGGAGAACCCTCGCGGCGGTGGCGTCTTCGCGTTCAGCGTCCCGCTCGCGAGCGAGGCGCGCGCGTGACGAGCGTGTTGGTGGTCGATGACGAGCGCGCCATGGTCGGCATGGTCGCGGCGCTGCTCGGCGAGGATGGCTACGAGGTCGTTACCGCGTACGACGGCGAGGCCGCTCTCCGGCGGCACGCCGAGGAGGCGCCGGACCTCGTCATCCTCGATCGCGGACTGCCGAAGCTGTCGGGCGACGAGGTCTGCCGCCGGATCCGCGCCTCCTCGTCGACGCCGATCCTCATGCTCACCGGCGAGAAGGGGAGCGACGAGCGCGCGCGGCTGCTCGACCTCGGGGCGGACGACTACCTCGAGAAGCCGTTCTCGAAGAAGGAGCTGTCGGCGCGCGTGCGCGCGCTCCTGCGCCGCGCCGCGCCGGCGACGCGCGTCCGTCCGGCGACCTCCGTCGGCAGGCTCACCGTCGACGCGCGCGCGCATCAGGCGACCGTCGCCGGAGAAGCGCTCGACCTCACGCCGACGGAGTTCCGTCTCCTCGCCGCGGTCGCCGCGCACCCCGGAGAGGTCGTGGATCGTCGCACGCTGCTCCGCGCCGGCTGGCCCGAGGAGCGCGACCCCGATCCCGAGTGGCTGAAGGCGCACCTCGCGCGCCTGCGCTCGAAGCTCGATGCGGCCGGCGCGCCGTCGCTGTCCAACGTGCGCGGCGTGGGTTATCGGCTCGGTTAGGGCCGCGGGGATCGCCCCGCCGATCGTCTGCGCGGCGCTCAACTTGGCCGCCGCCCTGGCGCTCCTTTTCGTCCTCGCGCCGGCGACGCCCCTGGTCGCCGATCCGGTGCAGCGCCTGGAATACGTCGGGACGCATCTGCTCGAGTGGCGCCTCGCGTGGCTGACGTGGATCGCCGCGGCGCTGTCGCTGCTGTGGTTCTACTGGTGGTGGCGCGACCGCATCGGTGGGTCCCACGTCGCGCTCATCCTCGGCGGCCTGGGACTCCTCGCGGATGTCACTGCCGAGCTCATCCTCGTCATCGGCGGCGTCGAGACCTACCTCACGAGCTCGCCGTTCGCCTTCGCCCTGACCGGCGGCGTCGCGAACGGCCTGTACACGCTCTGCGGGATCGGCCTGACGATCGCGACGCCGCTCAGGGCCTGGGAGAGGGCGTGGGCCGCGGTGATGTGGGCCGCGGGAATCGCGCTCAGCATCGGCGCGCTCGCGAACGTCCCGCTCGTCACCGCGGTCGCGACCGCGGTCCTCTTCGCATTGTTCTGCCCGTGGTGCCTCTACCTCGCGGTGAGGCTCCGCTGAGACGCGTCGTCGTTGTCGGCGCGGGTTTCTTCGGCCGTGTCATCGCGGCCCGCCTCGCGGACGTCGGCATCCCCGCGGTCACCGCGTCTCGTTCGCACGGCGATCTGCGTGTCGACGTCGAAGATCGGCGCTCGCTCGGGCGCGCGCTGCAAGCGGACGACGTCGTCGTGGACACCGCCGGCCCCTTCCAGACCCGTTCGACCGCGCTGGTCGAGACCGCGATCGACATCGGCTGCGACGTCGTCGATCTCTCCGACGCGCGCTCGTACGCCGAGGCGGTCCTCGCGCTGCACGACCGAGCGGTGGCGAGTGGCGTGCGGGTCCTGACCTCCTGCAGCTCGGTCGCGGCGGTCGCGGCCGCGGCGATCCGCGCGAGCGGCGCCGCGTCGCCCGAGTCGTGCGACCTCTTCCTCGCGCCCGCCTCGGCCGACACGGGCAATCCCGCGACGGTGCGCGCGTTCCTCGCGTCGGTCGATTGGTCGCGCACGCGCGAGTTCCCGGGCGGTGGCCGCCGCGGGCATCACGTCGAGACCGCCGCGGCCGTCCTGCTGCCGCGCCGCTGGCCGAGCCTGCGGCGCGTCGACTTCTGGGCCGATCCGAACACGCCGTTCGCGGCGGCGACGCTCGCCCTCGTCTCGCGGCTGGGACTGGAGCGGCCGGCCGCGCGCGTCGCGCCTTTCCTCGCGCGCCTGCTGGGTCGACGCGACGGGACATTCGCGGTTGTCGTGGGCGAGGGCGGACGCGAGCACATCACGCGCCTGAGCGCGCCGCGGCGCAGTTATCTCATCGCGGCCGAGCCGGCCGTGCTCGCCACCGAGTCGCTTCTGCGTGGCGCGCGCGTCCCACCGGGCGTCGTTCCGCCGGACGCGCACCTCGAGCCTGCGGCCCTCTTCGGCCGCCTACGCGCCCTCGGCGTAGACGTGCGCTCGGCCGCTACAGTCCGCTAACGGAACGCTCGTAGACCGCGCCACCGGCGCGGTCACTCTTTGGACCCGACAAGGAGGCTACCCATGCGACTGTCTCTGATGCCGAAAAAGAGCTTCTTTTTCACCCAATTCGACAAGCACGCTACGAACAGCCTCGAGGCCGCCGTCGCGCTCGAGAGGCTCCTCACCGACTTCACGGAGGTCGAGCGCAAGGTCCGCGACATCCATGCGATCGAGCACTACGGGGACCAGCTGACGCACGAGATCTTCAAGAGCCTGAACGAGACCTTCGTCACGCCCCTCGACCGCGAGGACATCATCGGCCTGGCCTCGAAGCTGGATGACGTCGCGGACGTCGCCTACGACGTGAGCGAGCTCGTCCAGCTCTACAAGGTCCAGCACGTCCGTCCGCAGGCCATCCGACAGGTCAAAGCGCTCGTCGGTGCGGCGACCGAGATGGTGGCGATGATGAAAGCGCTCGAGGGACTCAAGGGTCTGGAGCCGTACTGGATCAAGATCCACACGTTCGAGAACGAGGGCGACCAGGTCTTTCGTGATGCGGTCGGCGACCTGTTCGCGAACGTCACCGATCCGATCGAGATCATCAAATGGAAGGACATCCACTCACTCATCGAGGTGGCGATCGACCGCTGCGAGGATGTCGCGAACATCGTCGAGATGATCGTCATCAAGCACAGCTAGAGGCGAGCGTCTTGGATAACGCGCTGATCCTCCTCGCGCTTGTCGTCTTCCTGGGCGTGATCTTCGAGTACGTGAACGGGTTCCACGACGCGGCGAACGCCATCGCGACCGTGGTGGCGACACGCGTGCTCACCCCGGCCCAGGCCGTGCTCATGGCGGGGAGCCTGAATCTCGTGGGCGCGCTCTCGGGGGTGGCCGTCGCGAAGACGGTCGGGAACGGCATCGTCGACGCCAGTGTCGTCACGCAGGACCTCGTCGTCGCCGCGCTGATCGCCGCGATCGCGTGGGACCTGCTCACCTGGTACTTCGGGCTGCCCACGTCGTCCAGCCACGCGCTGATCTTTTCCATCATCGGCGCGTCGGTCGCCATCCACGGACTCGACGTCATCATCATCGGTGGCCTCCAGAAGACGAGCTTCGGGATCGTGTACTCGCCGGCCCTCGCCTTCCTGGTGGGCTATCTCATCATGCTGTCGCTCTACTGGATACTGCGGAACACGTCCTTCGGCTGGGTGCAGCGCTTCTTCGGACGCGCGCAGATCCTGTCGAGCGCGTACATGGCATTCAGCCACGGCGGCAACGACGGGCAGAAGACGATGGGCATCATCGCGCTCGCGCTGGCCGCGTATGGGGTCGTGCCGACCGGCGCCGGCTTCTACATCCCGGACTGGGTGAAGGTCATCTGCGCCGTCGCCATCGGCATCGGGACCATGACCGGAGGCTGGCGGATCATGAAGACCATGGGCGTGCGGATCACCAAGCTGACGCCGGTGCAGGGATTCGCGGCGGAGACGACCGCCGGTAGCGTCATCGAGCTGGCAACGCGCTTCGGCATCCCGATCTCGACGACGCACGCGATCTCCGGCGCGATCCTCGGCGTCGGGTCCACCCGCCGCCTCTCAGCGGTGCGCTGGGGTATCGCAGGACGGATCGTCACGGCTTGGGTGCTCACGATCCCCGGCTGTTTCGTCCTCGGCTACCTCGTCGCGGTCGCGATGCGGACGATCGGCGTTCATCCCTAGGCCCCGTGATCAATATGCCGCGCTCGATCCGCGCACGCGTGCTGCTCGGGTGTGTGATGACGGCCCTCGTCGCGCTTGCGGTGGTGGCTGCGGCCGTGCCGGGCATCGCGACGCAGCACGAGATCGACGTCCTCGGAGCACGCCTGGCGTCCGAAGCCGCCCTCGCAAGCGACCTCTCGCGCGATCTCTTCCTGCGGTCCGACGCCGACGCGCTCGACGTCCTTGCCAAACGCATCGCGTCCCAGACGGGTGTCCGCGTGACGTTCGTCGCGACGGACGGCGTCGTCCTCGGCGAGTCGGACGAGGACCGCCGGACCATGGAGAACCACGCCACGCGGCCCGAGATCGCGCCCGCGCTCGCCGGCAATGAAGGTCGTGCGGTACGGCACTCCGCGACGGTCGGCCGCGACCTGCTCTACGTCGCGGTGCCGGTGCGCGCCGGGGACCGGATCGTAGGCGTATCCCGGCTCGCGCTGCCGCTCGTGGCCGTCGACGCTCTCGCGGGGCGGCTGTCGGTCTCCTTGCTCGCGGCCGCGGCGCTTGCCGGCGTCGCGGCGTTCCTCGCGGCACTCGTCATCCAGCGCGTCGTCGCGCGCCCGATCGAGCTGCTCACCGAACGCGCCGAGGCGCACGACGCCTCGTTCGAGATCCGCGGCCCGGTCGAGATCGAGCGTCTCGCGGCGGCGCTTCGGCGCGCCTCGGCCGCGGTACGCGATGAGCACGCCGCGGCAGAGGCCGAGCGCGACCGCCTTGCAACGCTCATCGACGAGCTCGGCGACGCGATCTTCATCGCGGACGCCGACGGACGGGTCCTGCTGGCGAATGCCGCCGCGCGCGCGACCGCCGGCCAGGACGTCATCGGGCGTCGCCTGGCAGAGGTGATCCGCCACCACGAGACGATCGCTGCGATCGCGTCAGCGCGCGGCGGCCACGAAGCCACCGCGACCATCGAGCGCGCGGATCCCCGTCGCTTCATGCGCGCCGTCACGCGACCGCTCGAGGGCGGTCAGATCCTGCTCGTCCTGCAGGACCTTACGACGTTGCGCCGGCTCGAGACCGTGCGTTCGGACTTCGTCGCGAACGTGTCGCACGAGCTACGGCGGCCGATCACGTCGCTCAAGGCGATGGCCGAGGCGCTGGAAGAGGGCGCGCTGGACGATCCCTCGGTCGCGCGCGATTTCGTTCAGCGCATGCATCAGGAGATCGACGGCCTCGCGCAGCTGACCAACGAGCTGCTCGCGCTGACGCGGATCGAGTCGGGTGCGGAGACGCTCACGCT
>JBKPCZ010000116.1:0-13439 GCA_046727665.1 Chloroflexota bacterium | reverse complement strand
TGGGGTACGTAGCGGAACGGCTTCGTCTTCGCGAGCTCGGCGATGCGCAGGAACATGACCTCGTCCTCCTGCTTCGAGCCGGTACCCGCGACCACGAGCTCCTTGTCCTGTGCCGCCTTGATGACATCGCCCGCGGTCTTCCATGCGCTGTCCTCGTTGACCCACAGGAAGAACGGGTCGAGCGCGAGGTTGGCGACCGGCGTGAAGTCCGTCGCCTTGTACGGCAGCGTCGGCTGCGTGACGATCGTGGTGAAGAAGCTGTTGAGGGTGATCATGATGAAGTGCATGTCACCCTTCTTCTCGAACACATAGGTGAACGCGACCGCTCCGGAGCCGCCCTCCTTGTTCACCGGCTGCACCGGCTGCGGCGAGAACTTCTGCTCTTCGATGATCGCCTGCATCGCGCGTGCGTAGATGTCGGACCCGCCGCCCACCGCGGTGCTGATCACGAACTCGACGGGTCGGGTCGGTTGCGTCATCGTTTCGGTCGTCGCTGACGCCGCCACGCTCGGTGAGGGAGCGACCGCACCACCCCCGCACGCCGTCGCGATGAGCATCCCCGCGCCCAGGATCGCCACGAAACGCCTACCGGTCACTGGCCACATTGCCTGCACCTCCACGGACTCGTACGCCGTTCGCCCGCGAATGGCTCAACAGCGGTCTGACCAGTCGGCATCGTAGCGGTCTGACCCAGACCCGTCACCGAGCCGATAGGTCCGTCGTGTCACAATGCGAGAACGAGGTCGGCACGGGGCGTGCGGTCGGCCGGTCAAGGGTCGCTTGGCGACCGGCAAGGAGTGGGGCATGGTGAAGGAGCTCGTCCGACCCGCCAAGCTGCCGCGGGGTGCCGCGCCTGACAGCGCGTGGGCCTACCTGGATGGCAAGTTCGTTCCGATCCGCGAAGCCAAGATCCCGGTCATGACGCACGCCTTCAACTACGGAACGGGTGTCTTCGAGGGGATCCGGGCGTACTGGAACGCCGAGGAGGAGCAGCTGTACGGCCTCCACCTCCGCGAGCACTACACCCGGCTTCGGCGCTCGGGAAGGATCATGCGCATCTCCATTCCCCACACCGTGGACGAGCTGGTCGCGATCACCGTCGAGCTGCTGCGTAAATGCGGCTACCGGGAGGACGCCTACGTCCGGCCGGTCGCCTACAAGTCCAGCCCGGTCATCGGTGTTCGGCTCAGCAACCTCGAGGACGGCTTCACGGTGTTCGCCATCCCGTTCGGCAACTACATCGAGGTCGACAAGGGCATCGCGTGCCACGTGTCCTCCTGGCGGCGCGTCGACGACAACGCGATCCCGGCGCGCAGCAAGATCACCGGCTCGTACGTGAACGCCGCGCTGGCGAAGAGCGAGGCCGAGGAGGCTGGATTCGCCGAGGCGATCGTGCTGACGCAGGAGGGCCACGTGTCGGAAGGCAGCGCGGCCAACCTGTTCCTCGTGCGCGACGGCACGCTCATCACCCCGCCGGCCACCGACAACATCCTCGAGGGCATCGTGCGCGCGAGCGTCATGCGCATCGCGGCGGACATCGGCGTGCCGGTGGAGGTGCGCAGCATCGATCGCACCGAGCTCTACATCTGCGACGAGATGTTCATGTGCGGTACTGGTGTCCAGATCTCCCCGGTCACGAGCGTCGACCACCGCGACGTGGGGACGGGCGAGATCGGCGCTACCACGAAGCGCATCTCGAAGATCTACTTCGACGCCGTGCGCGGCAAGGACGCACGCTACCGCGACTGGCTCACACCGATCTACGCGACCTGATCGCGGAACGCGCCACGGCGGACTGAGCTCAGCGAGGCAGGTCGGTCGCGAAGCTCCTGAAATCGGTACCGATGCGGACGAGGATGTCCGGACCGCTGGAGCCGTCCGCCGTCTCCATCGGGATGCCGAGCTGCGTGCGAAGCTGCTCGGCGGTGTAGCGCTTGCTCACGTTGCGTAGGACGACGGCCGATCGCGCCGATGCGCCGTCGGTGACCGCGCTGATGCCGAACGCGCGGGCCTCGAGCCGGTCCGCGACCTGCCTCGCCAGTCCGTTGCGCGCGCCCGTGTTCTGCACCTCGACGCGCGCGGCCTCCTGGCGCACCTTCGGGTCGTAGAAGAGGGATGCCGCGAGATCGCGCACCTTCGCGACGTCCGGGATGAGGTAGAAACCGCCTTCGCTGTCGTAGGTCAGCTCGCAGTGCGGATAGCTGCCGCCGCAGGGATACAGGACGTCGCTGGTGATGTTCGCGCTGTCGATCCCCGAGGCCGTTCGCGCGAGCGGCAGGACGTTCGCCGGATCGAAGTCGGTCTCGATCGTCGTGCCGACGCCGTTCATGAGCACGGGCAGCGTCCGGAGCGCCTGCGGCTGAGAGAGCTTGGCGCGCAGCGCGCCGAGCACGTCCTGCTGGCGGCGCGCGCGGCTGTAGTCGTTGCTGTCGTGCCGCGACCGCGCGTACTTGAGCGCGGTGTCGCCGAACATGAGCTGCGGCCCGGGTGCGATGTCGACGCGCTCGACGCCGTAGTCGACCGTCGGGTAGTACTCGTCGCGGACCGGCCGCCTCACGTCGACGATCACGCCGCCGACGCCGTTCACGATGCGGTTGAACGCCTCGAAGTTCACCAGCGCGTACGACTGGATCTTGATCCCGAGGAGATCGCTCGTGACCCTGCGCACGAGATCGGGACCGCCGAACGCGAATGCGCTGTTGATCTTCCCTTGGAATGTGCCGGGCTTGTTGATGTAGACGTCGCGCGGGATGGAGAGCATCGCGGCGGTCCTGTTCAACGGATCGAGCGAGACGACGATCATCGTGTCGGTGTTCTGCGTCGTCCGGTCACCGTCGCGCGTGTCGATCCCCAGGACCAGCACGTTCAGGCGTTCGTTCCCGCTCCAGACCGGTGCCGGCTCCTGGCCGACCGGCGTGGGGGCTGCCTGCGTGCGCGCGACCGGCACGAACATCTTCGCGAAGAAGGCGGCCCACGGTGCCGACTCGCGGTAGATCGTGCCGTACGTGACGATGAGCGTGGTCGTGACGAGGGCGAGCACGGCGTAGTCGATGAGGTGTCGGCCGCGAAGACGCCGCATGCGCCCGGCGAACGCATCGCCGACGACGTAGATGTGATAGACGAGCGTGATCGCGATCACCAGGAAGATGACGTACGTCGCGTTGCGCAGCACCCACGCGGTGAGCGGATCCGCGTTCACGACGAACGCGCCCGCGAGGACGAACGCAAAGATCGGTAGCAGCAGCATGAGCGCGCCCTTGAGCCAGCGGTCCTGGTAGGCCTGACCGAGTCCCGGTAAGAGCGCCGAGAGGAGCGCGGCGAAGCCCGGCGACCCGAGCGCCGGTCCCGCGGCGAGCATGCGCGGGCGCTCCCGACTCCCCTCATTCGACATCGACCGGATAGCGTAAGAGACTCGCCAGCCGTGGAACGCCAGCCGCACGTGAGCATGGCGACGCTGGCCGGCGCCAGAGCGGTGGGCATCGCTTGCGCGGCCCTGTTCTTCGCCCCCATCGTCCTCTCGATCGCGTTCCCCGACCTGTTCCTGTACGCGCCGTACCACCGCACCTACGAGCGGATGCTCGGCACGATCCTGGGCGCCATGGGGGTCGGTCTCCTCCTGGCGCTGCGGGACCCGGCGCGTAATGCGGGCGTTTTCGCGGTCCTCGGTCTCATCGCCGGTTCGCTCGACGCGTCGACGATCTACTCGCTCGTCTTCGACAGCGCCGCTCCTTCGCATTGGCTGACGACTGTGCCGCTCCTCGCCGCCGTCGCCGTCGCGCTCGTCGTCACGTACACGCGCCTGCGGCGGCCGCATCCGATCGTCGTGCGGATCGTCGTCGCCGCGGTCGCGCTCCTGCCGGTCGCGCTGTACCTCCACGACGCCGCGTACCGGGCATTTGTTCGTCCGTGATCACCGCGCGCCGGCCCGCATCTTCCGTTCGTCCGTGATCACCGCTCGCTGAAGGCGCCGCCGTCTATCGTGCTGTTGTGGCCCCGATCGTCAGCGTGCGCGAGCTGCGCAAGGCCTACGGTCAGATCAAAGCGGTCGACGGCGTGAGCTTCGACGTGCAGGAGCGCGAGATCTTCGCGCTCCTCGGCCCGAACGGGGCGGGAAAGACCACGACCGTCGAGATCCTCGAGGGGCTGCGCGAAGCGGACAGCGGCACCGCGCTCGTCGCCGGCGTCGACGTCCGAAAGGATCCCTCCGGGGTGAAGGAGCGGATCGGCGTCCAGCTGCAGCAGAGCGCCTTCCCCGAGAACTTCCTCGCGAAGGAGATCGTCGACCTGTTCGCGCTGTTCTACGGTCGCAAGGTCGATGCGATGGCGCTCCTACGCGCTGTCGGGCTCGAGGACAGGGCGAAGCAGAAGTCCGAGAAGCTCTCGGGCGGGCAGCGCCAGCGCCTTTCGATCGCGGTCGCGATGGTGAACGAGCCGCAGGTGCTCTTCCTCGACGAGCCGACGACCGGCCTCGACCCACAAGCCCGCCGGAACGTCTGGGAGCTGATCCGCGACATCCGGAAACGCGGCACGACCGTGTTCCTCACGACGCACTACCTCGACGAGGCCGAGGTCCTCTGCGATCGCGTGGCGATCATGGACGCCGGCAAGATCATCGCGCTGGATCCGCCGAACACGCTCATCACGCAGCTGCTCGAGCGCGGCTTCTCGAAGCCGGTACCGCAGCAGCAGGCGAACCTCGAGGATGTGTTCCTCGATCTCACCGGTCACGCGCTGAGGGAGGACTGACGTGGGTCAGGTGCTCGGGTACACGCGGATGCTTCTCCGCGCCTACGCGCGTGACTGGACGGCGCTGTTCTTCGCCTTCTTCTTCCCGCTCATCTTCATGGGCCTCTTCGGGATCCTGAACTTCGGGTCGTTCGGCCACGTCGCCATGGGGATCGTCGACGACGCGAACAACTCGGACAGCCAGGCGTTCCGCGCCGGCCTCGGCAGGATCGGAACGTTGCAGCTCTCCAGCGGGACGAGCGAGGACGAGCTCGCGAGGCTGCAGAAGGGCGACCGCGACATCGTTCTGGTCATTCCCGCCGACTTCAAGATCGCGCCGGCTCGTCCGGGGTCGGCCGTGCCGACGGTGACCCTCTACGCGAATCAGGGGCGGGGAGAGCAGGTCGCCGTGGGCTCGGCGATCCTCACGCAGGTCATCGACCAGATGTCCTTCGCCATCACGCAGACCGCGCCGGTGATCGCGACCAAGCGCGAGGAGATCGCGGGTAGGAACCTCAAGTACGTGGACTTCCTCACGCCGGGGATCGTGGGGATGACGGTGATGCAGCTCGGCATAGCGACGGTGATGTTCGCGTTCGTCGTCGATCGCCAGCGCGGCGTTATCCGGCGGATCATGGCGACGCCGATCACGCGCCGCAACTACATGGCTGCCCACGTCCTCGAGCGTCTGCTGCTCGCAGTCGTGCAGGTGCTGATCCTGATCGCCGTCGCGGTGTTCGCGTTCAAGGTGAACATCGTCGGGAGCCTCGGCCTGCTCCTTGGGATCGCGGTGCTCGGCAGCGTGCTGTTCCTCTGTCTCGGATTCGCCGTGACCGGCTTCGTGACGACCGAGAACCAGGCTCCGGCGGTGTTGCAGCTCGTCACGCTCCCGCAGATGTTCCTCTCGGGCGTCTTCTTCTCGCGCGACGCCGTGCCCGCGTTCCTGAAGCCGGTGTCGGACGTTCTTCCGCTCACGTTCCTCAACGACGCGCTGCGTCAGGTCGCGACCGCGGGCGCGGGTATCGCCGACATCAGTGGCGACCTCGTCGGCATCGTGGTCTGGAGCCTCATCACGTTCTTCATCGCCTTTCGCTTCTTCAAGCTCGACTAGTCCCGAAGCGATTCAGCGACGACGCGGTGCACGACCGCGCGGAACCGGCCCCAGTCCCCCCAGTTCCCCCCGATGCGTTCGCTCGGCGCGTTGAGACGCTCCAGCCGCGAGGCGATCCGTGGAAGCTCCTCGCTGCCGATCTCGCGGAAATCGAGGATCTCCTCGTGCGGGTCCAGCGATCCGAGCGTGCCACCGATCTCCTCGAGCAGGAACGCGAGGGTGTGGAAGATGGGCGTCGCCCTTGCGTCGCGTTCGTCGTGATAATCGATCGCGGCGAGGAACCGCACGAGGCGCGTGTCCAGCCCGGTCTCCTCGTGCGTCTCGCGTGACAGAGCATCGGCGATCCGCTCGCCGGGCGCGACGCCGCCGGTGAGCAGCCGATACGCGCCGGGCGGATAGAAGGTCTTCGTGCTCACCAGGATCTTGCCGTCGCGCCGGCGGATCACCATGCAGACCTCGCCGACGCGGTCGCGCCGTGCGAGCGGGTCAGCGAAGTTGGTCGGGATCGGCGCGCGCACCCGCAGGGTCGGACCGTGGGCCGCCGCGAGCGATTCGATCTCCGCCCGCTGTCCGTCGCTCAGCGGTAGCGCCACCTCTCGAGCCTAGCCGCCCACCACCGTCACGATCGCTCGTGCTTGCGGAGCAGGTCGTCCAGCGCTTCGCGCAGCAGCGCGGCCTCCTTCTTCTTCTGCCGCTCCGCCAGCCCCTTGAGCCGTCCGAGCTGCGCGGCCGAGTAATAGGAGGACTTGAGCACCATGTCGTCGCTGGGAGTGAGTCCGACGGCGTCGCCGCCCTGCTCCTTCGCCGCCAGCAGCGCGAGATCCGCCTTCTGCATGAGCTCGCCCGAGGCAGCGGGCCCGCGCACCTTCGTATCGCGTGGTGTGTTCGCGACGCCGATGCTGACGGTGCATCTCGCGCCGGCCGGGACGACCTTGGCGATCGCGCCATCCAGCTCCCTTCGCAGCTGATCCGCGCGCAGAAAGATCGGCTCGAGCGCCGCGCCGGGCGCAAGCAGCGCGAATTCGTCGCCGCCGATCTGTCCGAGCGTCCAGCCTTCGCTCTTCGCCGTCTTCGAGAGGAGCGCGATCGTGGCGCCGATGGCCTTGTCACCGACCTCGCGGCCGGCCTTCTCGTTGAGAACGACGAGGTCATCGAGATCGAGGTGCATCAAGGTGGCGATGGGTTCTCGCTTGAGCGTCATGATGACCGCGCCCTCAAAGGCGGGGCGCGAAAGGCAACCCTGAGGGTCGGCGCGGAATCGGACGTCCTTCACCTGCTCGCTGCGCTTCGGCATAGGTCACCTCTAGATATGATGACATTGATATATATCGGTGACACATATGTCGGTCAAGTGTCATAACGGTCGCGGCCACGGATCACGCCTCACGATCGGAGGGTCTGGCGAGCCGGCTCACGTGGCCTGTGGCCGGTAGACTTCGTGCGATAGGCGTCCGAGGGGCCATCCACCCCGATGCCGCCGGAAGAAAGCCGCGAGGCGACTAGACCCGGCCGGAGAGCCACTCCGTTAACAACGGCGTTGAGTGGGCACGCGCGGCGTGCCAACTCGGGTGGTACCACGGCGCGCGCCGTCCCGGGGCGGGACGGCGCTTTGTTTTGGTCGGCGCGTGGCAGCGACAGGGAGCGGTAGATGACGACGATGGGCGAGAAGACGCGGTTCAGGGCGGTCGGCTCGAGCTTCGACCTGCCCGAGCTCGAGCATGGCGTGCTCGACCTGTGGGAGAGGGAGCGCAGCTTCGAGGCGCTGCGGCAGAAGAACTCCGGCGGGCCGCGCTATTCGTTCATCGACGGTCCGATCACCGCGAACATCGAGGCGATGGGTGTCCACCACGCATGGGGACGCACGTACAAGGACCTGTACCAGCGCTACAAAGCGATGCAGGGCTTCGATCAGCGGTGGCAGAACGGCTTCGACTGCCAGGGTCTCTGGGTCGAGGTGCAGGTCGAACGCGAGCTGAACCTCAACAGCAAGCGCGACATCGAGACCTACGGCATCGACAAGTTCTCGCGTGCCTGTCGCGCGCGCGTCGACCGCAGCGCCGCGGCCATCACGAAGCAGTCCATCCGGCTCGGTCAATGGATGGACTGGGATCACTCGTACTACACATATTCCGACAACAACATCTCGCACATCTGGAACGTCCTCAAGCTGTGTCACGAGAAGGGTTGGCTCGTGAAAGGACACCGCGCCATGCCCTGGTGCGCGCGATGCGGGACGGCGCTCTCCGAGCACGAGATGACCGGTTCGTACAGGGAGATGACGCACACCTCCCTCTACGTGCGCTTCCGCGTCTTGGGCGAGGGCAAGGGAAGCGACCTCGCGAACCAGCGCGCGTCGTTCCTGGCGTGGACCACGACGCCGTGGACGCTGCCCGCGAACGTTGCCCTTGCGGTCCATCCCGATCTCGACTACGCGAAGGTCCGCGTCCTCGCCGATGGAGCGACGGAGCCGGAGGTCCTGATCCTCGGCGCGAAGGTGTTCGGGCACTCCAAGTGGCACAACGCCGAGCTCCTCGGGACCGTGAAGGGCCGCGACCTGCTCGGCCTCCGCTACATCGGCCCGTTCGACGAGCTTCCGGTCGGAGCGACGTCCGGGCCCGCGCACCGCGTCATCGAGTGGGACGAGGTCGGCGAGGAGGAGGGCACCGGGATCGTCCACATCGCTCCGGGCTGTGGCGCCGAGGACTTCGCGCTCTCGAAGACGAACCGGCTCCCGGTGCTCATCCCGATCGACGAGAACGCCCACTTCGTCTCCGGCTTCGGCTGGCTCGAAGGCAAGGAGGCGCGCGACGTCGCGCACGAGATCTCCGACGACCTGCGCAGGCGCGGGCGGCTCTTCCGCGAGCAGAAGTACACGCACAGCTATCCGATCTGCTGGCGCTGCAAGGAGGAGATCGTCTTCCGCGTCGCCGACGAGTGGTTCATCTCGATGGATGAGGTGCGACCGCGGCTGAAGGAGGCCGCGGCGAAGGTGCGCTGGCTGCCGTCGCACACCGGCGATCGCATGCAGAACTGGCTCGACAACATGGGCGACTGGAACATCAGCCGCAAGCGCTACTGGGGTCTGCCGCTCCCGTTCTACAACTGCGCGAACGGGCACTTCTTCATCATCGGCAGCCAGGAGGAGCTGCGCGAGCGCGCGGTGCGCGGCCTCGAGCAGCTTCAGGAGCTGCATCGTCCGTGGCTCGACAACGTCATCGTCGCGTGCCCGACCTGCAAGGCCGACGGCACGCGTGTGAAGGAGACTGCCGACGTGTGGCTCGACGCGGGCATCGTGCCGTTCTCCACCTTGAACTGGCTCACCGACCGCGACCACTGGCAAAGGTGGTTCCCGGCCGAGTTCATCACCGAGAACGTCGAGCAGATCCGGCTCTGGTACTACTCGCAGCTCTTCATGAGCGTCGTCCTGACCGGACGCGCGCCGTACGACACGGTGCTCTCGAACGAGTTCGTCTACGACGAGAACGGTGAGGAGTTCCACAAGAGCGGCGAGAACTTCATCGACTTCCCGCAGGCCGCGGAGCGTGCGGGGTCGGATGTCGTGCGCTGGTACTACGCGCGCCACGACCCGGCGGAGAAGGTGCTCTTCGGGTATGGCGTGCTCTCCGAGGTCAAGCGCAAGCTCCTGGTGCTGTGGAACACGTACGCGTTCTTCGTCACCTATGCGAATCTCGATCGCTTCGATCCGACCGCGGCTGCGGTCCCATTCGCCGACCGGCCGCTCATCGATCGCTGGCTGCTGTCGGCGCTCGATCGGCTCGTGCGCGACGCGCGCGCGTCGCTCGACCAGTACGACTCGCAGACCGCGTGTCTCCGGATGGAGGCGTTCTGGGACGACCTATCCACCTGGTACGTCCGCCGCAACCGCTCGCGCTTCTGGACGGCGCGTGAGGAGCGCGACTCGCTCGCCGCTTATCAGACCCTCTACGAGGCGCTCACCACCCTCGTCCGCCTCTTCGCACCGATGATGCCGTTCCTCGCCGAGGACATGCATCAGAACCTCGTGCGCATGGCGGTGCCCGGCTCGCCAGCATCCGTGCATCACGCGGACTATCCGCCGCTGCGGACCGATCGGATCGACGACGAGCTCGAGCGCCGCATGCGCGCCGCCCGCCGGGTCGTCGAGCTCGGACGTGCCGCACGGTCGCAGGCGAAGACGAAGGTGCGGACGCCGCTCCCGAAGCTCGTCGCCGTGTTCGACGCCGGCGATCGTGATCGCGGCGCGCTCGACGGGCAGGACGACCTCGCCGCCATCGTGCGGGACGAGCTCAACGTGAAGGCCCTCGAGGTGCGCGATCGGGCCGAGGGCCTGGTGCGCGAGATCGTGAAGCCGGAGCTGAAGATGCTCGGACCGAAGCTCGGGAAGGATCTGCCGAAGGTGCGCGCCGCGCTCGCCGAGGGTCGCTTCACCCGGCGCGACGGGACGATCGTCGTGGAAGGCCACGAGCTCGCGCCGAACGAGGTGCTCGTATCGCATGAGGGCGAGAAGGGCCACGCCGTCGCCCGTGAGTCGGGCCTCGTCGTCGCGCTCGACACGACGCTCACGCCGGAGCTCGAGGCCGAGGGTCTCGCGCGCGAGCTGGCGCACAAGCTGAACGATCTACGCAAGGAAGCCGGACTCGACATCGCCGACCGCATAACGCTCCGATACGAAGGCGCGCTCGGTCCGACGATCGAGCGGTTCCGTGAATTCCTCGCCGGCGAGGTGCTCGCGACATCGGTGGACCGTGGCGTGACCGGCACCGGCCATCGCTGGGAGGGTGAGCTCAACGGCGTGAAGGGAACGCTCGAGATCGAGAAGGCGTAAGAGCGCGGGCCTAGAAACTGCAGCGCGATGCGCGCGAGGGACAGCGTGGGACGTGCCGGGATCGACCAGTACCTGTATTTGATGGATGCCGCCTTTGCGGGTCCCGACTGGCACTCTCTGCTCACGAACGTGCGGGCCTTGGCACCGGAGGATTGGCTCTGGCTGCCGCCCGGCGGAGCGCGGCCGATCGCGGAGATGGTGGCGCATGTCGGCGCGTGCAAATACATGTACGAGAACCACGCCTTCGGCGATGCGGCACTGCGGTGGGACGAGCCACTCACCAGCGAGAGGCGCCTCGCCACCGCATCAGGGGCTGCGATCGACGAGCTCCTCCGCTGGCTCGAAGAGGCGCAGCGGCGCCTGCGTGCGAGCGTCGATGCGCTTAACGATGACGCAGAGCTTTGGCGTGAGCGACGGACGAATTGGGGCGAGATGAAGGAAACGCGCTGGATCATCAAGTCGATGATCGAGCACGACCTCTATCACGCCGGCGAGATCAATCGGATGCGGGCGCTCCGGCAGGAGAACGACCGCTGGGCGTACGAGAGCGCTGAGCCTTAGCCATCACAAGACCGCGCTGCGGAGCGCCGCGGCGACGAGGCGCGGTGCGCGCCGGCGCGCCGGACCGGTGAGCGCCGTGCGCCAGGTCGGGTAGGAGAGCAGCGCATGCGCGAGCGCGATCGCGTCAGCCGCGCGGACGCGGAGCGCACCGCGGCGCGCGAGGTCGTTCATCGTTCTCGTGATCAGCGCGAGCCGCACGTTGTCCAGATCGCGAAGTGGCGCTGCGACGGGCCGTGGCAGCGCGCCGTCAACGAGCGTCTCGAGCAGAACGGATTCGAGCCGGTACTCGCGGTCGTGCAACGCGACCAGCTCGTTGAGTACCGACTCGGGCGCCTCGGACCTCGGTCGCCAACGTTCGACACGCGCGATCTGGGCGGCCGCGCGGCGCCGGAGCGCCTGTTCCACCAGGCGCTCCTTCGACGCGGCGTGCAGATAGAGCGTGCGCGGCGCCACGTGGGCGCGCCGCGCGACGTCGGTCATCCGCAGGGCGTGATACCCCTGACGCGCGACCTCGCGCAGCGCGGCAGTCTCGATCGCCGCGGCGGTCCGCGCGACGCTGCGCGCGCGCTCGCGCTGCACATACGTTCGACTATTCACTGCAGGAACACTGTAGCGAATCGTTGAGGCAACCCTCGACGTGACCGCCTCGCGCTGCTACGCTGGCATCTCTTGACCGCACTCGCTTTCGTATTCCCTGGGCAAGGCTCACAGACCGTCGGCATGGGCCGCGATGTCTTCGAGACCTCCGCTGCCGCACGCGCGACGTTCGAAGAAGCGGACCGCGTCCTCGGGTACAAGCTCTCAGAGGTGTGCTTTGAGGGTCCGGCCGATCGTCTGAACGACACGACCGTGGCGCAGCCCGCGGTCCTTGCGACGAGCATCGCGCTGTTCGAGGCGATGGTGGAGTCGGTGACCCAGAAGACCGGACGCCGCGTGACCGATGGCAGCGAGCCGCGCGGGGTCATGGCGCTGCCCGAGCACCTCCGACCGGCGTTCGTGGCCGGACATTCGCTCGGTGAGTTCACCGCACTCGTGACGGCCGGCGTGTTGCCCTTCTCAGATGCGCTGCGGCTCGTCGCCGAGCGCGGCATGCTCGCCTCCACGCGCGGAGCGCGCGGCGCGATGGCGGCGATCGTCGGGCTCTCCGCGGCCGAGGTCGAGCGCGTCATCGCCGAGACCGTCAACGCGGACCGCGTCGTCGTCGCGAATGACAACGGCCCCAAGCAGGTGACGATCGCGGGCGACGACGACAGCATTCGCGCGGTCATCGCCGCTCTCGAGACGCGCGGCGCGCGCAAGATCGTGCCGCTGCGCATCTCCGCGCCGTTCCACTTCCCCGACATGGGTCGCATCGGACCGGACCTGCGCGCGTTCATGCAGACGCTGCGCTTCCGCGAGCCGGTCGTTCCGATCGTCGCGAACGTGAGCGCGCTACCGCATCCGAGCGCGACCGCGATCCAGGAGGCGCTGGTGCGTCATCTGTCGAATCGCGTCGAGTGGCTCAAGTCGGTCCGCTACATGGTCGAGCGAGGAGCATCGACGTTCGTCGAGATCGGCGCCGGCCAGGTCGTGAATGGGCTCGTGAAGCGCATCGCCGACGTCAAGCTGGTGAATGTCTCGGACACGCCATCGCTCGCCGGCGCGCTTCGGACGCTGGGCGATCGCGCGCACCTCGTCATGTCGCGGTGACCCGGCGGATCGTCGTCACCGGTCTGGGTGCGGTGACGCCGGTGGGGCTGGACGTCGCGACGACCTGGGACGCACTGACGAAGGGCCGGAGCGGCGTCGCCCGCATCACGCGATTCGACCCCTCCCCATACGAGACGCAGATCGCCGGTGAGCTGAAGGGCTTCGAGCCCGGCGCGTACATGGATCGCAAGGACATCCGGCGGACGGACCGCTTCACGCACTACGCCGTCGCCGCGGCGACGGAGGCGCTGAAGGACGCGAAGCTAGAAGGTCCGCCGGACCCCGAGCGCGTCGGCACCGCGATCGCCACGGGGGTCGGCGGGCTCGAGACGCTCATCGACCAGGCGCTCCTGATGGAGCGGCGCGGGCCCGCACGGCTCTCGCCATTCCTGGTGCCGATGCTCATGGCGAACGCCGCATCCGCACAGGTCTCGATGCAGTTCGGCCTGAGGGGCCCGAGCCTCACGCACGTCTCGGCCTGCGCCTCGAGCTCGCACGCGATCGGTGAGGGCGGCGACATCATCCGGC
>JBKPCZ010000115.1:0-13222 GCA_046727665.1 Chloroflexota bacterium | reverse complement strand
CGCGAGGCGCGCGATCGAGCGGCGCGCGAGTCCCATGTCGTCGGTGAAGAAGTGGTTCGGGAACGTCACCGTGCCGCGCATGCGCTGGAGCAGATCACCCACGATGAGCAGCCGACGTGTCGGCGAATACAAACAGATGCTCCCCGGCGTGTGGCCCGGCGTGTGGAGCACTCGCAGCCCGCCCAGCACCGGCAGCTCCTCCCCATCCTCGGCCGCGGTCACATCGGTCGGCGCCTGCGTGAGATAGGCGATGATCGCTCCCGGGGCCGGCCGCCCGCTGATCACCTCACGAAAACGGATGCGCAGCCGCTCCATGTCGGCCGGGTGCATGAGCACCTGCGCGCCGGATGCTCGCGCGATCTCCTGCACGCCGCCGATGTGGTCGGGATGGCCGTGGGTGCACACGATGCGCCGGATGTCGCGCACGTCGTGTCCCAGCGCGGCCAGCTGTCGGCGCAACATGACGCCCGAGCCACGGTGACCGGCGTCGATGAGCGTGAGCTCGTCGCCCATGATGAGGAACGCGTTCACGCCGATGAGGCGCAGCGCGTGGACATCCGCGGCGACTTCCATCGCTTGAATGCTAGGCCGCCCCTCGCTATGGTCGGCCGACTTGCTCTCCGCCTTCCTCATCGGCGCTGCCGCGGGCTACGCCATCGCTATCCCGGTCGGTCCGATCGCCGTTCTCATCGTGCGCACCGGGCTGCGGCGCGGCTTCCGGGTCGCGGCGGCCGCGGGCGCGGGCACCGCCACGGTCGATCTGGTCTACGCGATCACCGCGGTCGTCGTGGGTGGCGCGGTCACCAGCGTGCTCGCCGCGGTGCTCACGCCGATGCGCCTCGCCGCGGCCGCCGCGCTCGTCTATCTCGCCCTGCGGGGCCTCCTGCGCCTCGGCCGCACCGACTCGTCGCTGGACTCGGGCGACGGGCGCTCGGCGCCGCGCACCTACATGCTGTTCATCGGGCTCACGCTCCTCAATCCCGCGACGGTGGCGTACTTCGTCACGCTTGCCGTCGGATTACCCGAGATCGCCGAGGACCTCGGCGCGCGCCTCGCCTTCGCGGTCGGCGCCGCGCTCGCGTCGCTCTCGTGGCAGACGCTCCTCGCGGCGATCGGGGCGGCGCTGCACGCGCGACTGGGGCCGCGCGTCGAGCTGGCCACCGCGCTGCTGAGCAGCGCGATCCTCCTCGCCTTCGCGCTGAAGATCGCAACGGACGCGCTCGCGGTCAGGTGAAGAAGGACCGCCAGAGCAGGTTCACCACCGAGAGCACCACGAGCACCGTGATGAACTGGCGGAAGCGCGCCGGGTCGAGACGTCCGCGCAGCGCGACCCCCGCGGCGAGAGCGAGCAGCGTCGGGACGAGACCGAGCAGGCCGATCGCGATGACCTCCGGCGTATAGAGACGCTGCAGCCCGTAGCCCACGAGCTGCACGACGGCGTTGAGCTCGAAGATCGCGGCGAGCACGAACACGAAGTCGGCGGCTTTCAGACGCTGCGCGTGGAAGTACGAACCCACGAGCGGGCTCGCGATCGACGTCGTGCCCTGCAGCACGCCGCCGACGAAGCACACCGCCGGTCCGAGGATGCGCGCGCGGAGCGCGGCGGGGTCGTCGCCGAGCAGGCGCTCCCCGCGCGCGAGGAAGATCGCGACCATGATCGTGATGAGGACCGCGAAGGTGCGCTGATCGAGGTTCGCGAGGAGCAGCGTTCCGATCGCGGTGCCGATCGCGGACGCGACGAAGAACGGGACGATCGCCCGCAGCAGGCCGCGCCGCCGCAGGCCCTGCACGAGCAGGAGCGAGTTCGACGCGAAGATCGGGATCGTCACGATCGTGACCGCCGCGCGAGGACCGAAGACTCCGGCCAGGATCGGCGTGGCGATGAGCGGCAGGCCCATGCCGCTGACGCCCTTCGCCAGCCCGGCGATACCGAGGCCGGCTACGAGGATCAGAAGCTCTGAGAGACCCAATCGGCTTCTTCCACCAGCGCGCGCCACTCCACCGGATGAAGCCGATCCGACTCGATGTAGCGCCGACCCGTCTTCGCGAGATCCTTGCCATTCACGCGGACGATGTCCGCGGTGTGATCGAAGCCGCCGCCGTGCACGAGCGCCGACCCAACGCCGTACACGTCCACCGGCACGCCGAGCGCCTCGAAGCGCCGGATCTTCTGCGCGTCGAAACCACCGGACGCGACGATGCGCACGTGTCGATACCCCGCCTCGTCGAGCGCGGCACGCAGCAGCTCGATGAGGCGCGGCGTCACGCCGCGTACGTCGGCCCCGCCGGCGACGCCTTCCTTCTCCTGCAGCTCGCGAACGATCGAGAGGTCGACGAGCGACTCGCTCGTGTCCACGCGGACGCCCCAGAGGCGCTGCCCGAGCGCGTGCGCGACGCCCAGTGAGGTGTTCACGACGTCATTGCGGAAATCCACCAGGGCCGTGACGTTCACGTGTCTCTCGGGCGTGCCCTGCGCCGTGAGATGGCCGACGCCGTCGGGCGCGCGGTTCACGTATTCGTCGAACTTCAGCGTCGCGACCGTCGTGTCGCCGCCGTACACCGCGATGAGCGCGTGGGGCACGGTGCCGAGCCCTTTCGACCCCCACCATTCCCCCTGCTCGTCGGTGGACACCGCGACCGCGCCGCCGACGTAGGCGGCGTATCCCGATCCCGCCTGCGCCTCGTGGCCCTCGTGGCGCGCACCGAACATGATCACCGGCTTCCCGTTCGCTGCGGCGACCACCTCGCGTGTGTTCGTTGCCACCCGCGAGCCCTCGGCGAGCGCGCCCAGGTAGAGCGTTTCGAGGTGCGCGAACGACGCGTACTCGCCCTCGATGTGCATCACCGGCTCGCCGGGCTGCGCGATGTCGCCGTCGTAGAGCGATCGAACGCGTAGGGCCTGCCAGCCGGGCTCCCAGAGCGTCGCGAGCTCATGTGAGATCTCGAAGACCTCGCGGGCGATCGGCTCGTAGTCCTTCCACGTCTGGCGCGGCAGCGCGAGCCAGCGCGCATAGAGCCGGCGCTCGGCGTCCAGGTAGCGCGCGAAGAGACGCTCGGCGCGCTGGCGCTCGCGGTAGCGGCCGGCGCCGACGTGCAGGAGCGCGAGAACTTGGTCGGTGCCGACCACGACGGCGTCCGGATGCTTCTGGAAGACCTGCATCGTGACGCGCTCGTGCCGCCTGTCGCGTTCGAGGATGAGCTTGGTGCGCGCGAAGTAGATGTCGCTCTTGTAGCCGGCGCGGATCTTCTCGATCGGAAGCCGGAACACCGCCGGCCGCAGTCGATCGCGGACGATCACCTAGAACATGCTCTTGAGCATGCCGCCATCCACCTGAAGCGAAACACCGGTGATGTACGAGGCCTTCGGCGACGCGATGAACACGACCGCGGCCGCGTACTCCGCCGGATCGCCGTAGCGGCCCAGTGGAATGACGGACTCCTCGTAGCTCTTGCGCACCGCCTCAGGCGTCGTGTTCTGACGCCTCGCGGTGTCCGTGTCGAGCTGGATGAGCCGATCGGTCGCGATGCGCCCTGGCTGCACCGCGTTCACGCGGATGCCGTCCTTCGCGAGGTCGGCCGAGAGCGTCTTGAGCATTCCATGCACCGAGGCGCGGATCGCGTTCGACAGGATGAGGTTGAGGTACTGCGTCGGCTGACGCACCGAGGTCGAGGTGGAGTACACGATCGAGCCGCTCTTCTGCTTTCGCATCTGCGGCAGTGCGAGGCGGGTCAGGCGCACCGCGGAGAAGAGCGTGAGGTCGATGGCCTTCTGCCACGCCGCGTCGTCGAGGTCGTCGAATCGCCCGGGAGGCGGGCCGCCGGCGTTGACGATGAGCATGTCGATCGCGTGGAAGGCGCCGATCGCGTTCTGCACGAATGTCTCGCAGCCTTCGCTCGTCGAGAGGTCCGCGGCGATCGGCAGGATGGTCCGGTTGCCCGTCTTCCGCTCGATGTCGTGCGCCGCCGCGTCGATGGCCGATTCCTCGCGACTGCACATCGCGACCCTCGCGCCCTCGCGCGCGAACTCCTCCGCGATGGCGCGGCCGAGTCCCTTCGACGCCGCCGCGACCAGCGCGACTTTCCCGCTCAGTCCGAGGTCCATCGGCCATAGAGTGCCACGCCGGTGGCCCGCCGCACGGCCCGCGGTCGACCGGGCCGCAGGCCGCGCCTACATCGCCTGCGCGACCACCGTCACGCTGAGACGTTCGGTCGCATCGCCGCGGTAGCTGCCACGCGTCGGTGGCACATCACGGTAATCGCGCCCGACCGCCATCTTCACGTGGTGCTCGCTGGCCATGAGGTCGTTCGTCGGATCGAGGCCGCGCCAGCCGTGGGTCGCGGTGTAGGCCTCGACCCACGCATGCGACGCTCCGGCGCCGTGCCGCGGCGCATCCGGCCCGCCGCTCGTGACGATGTAGCCGCTCGCGTATCGCGCCGGAATGCCGACGCTGCGAAGTAGGCCGAGGAGCACGTGCGCGAGGTCCTGACACACGCCGGACCCCGAGCGCAGCACCTCGGGCACGGACGTCGCGACGGTCGTGACGTCGGGACGGTAAGAGAAGCGCTCGTGCACCAGGTGCATGAGGCGCTGCGCCGCGGTGAACGCGTCCTCGACGCCCGCGGGCCGATGGGGCTCCGCCAAAGCGCGCGAGGCGTCGTCGAGCGGGACGAGTGCCGTCGGCTGCAGGTGATCGGCGAGCGCGCCCGCGTCCAGCGGTGCGGGCCGCGCGGAAGGCGGCCGGAACGGATCGACCAGGAGCGTGACCACCTCGTTGCTCGTCGTCACGGCCAGCGATCGGTGTGGCTTCGCGACGCTGAGCAGATACGCCGCGTTCCCGAACCCGTCGCGGTACCGGCGGATCGTGCCCGGCGGCGTGGTGCGGAGATCGAAGCGGTCCCAGCGCTGATCCTCGTCGGTCCGCGGGCCGAGGCGCGCGTCCATCACGCTCTCGACGACGTCACTGTCGTACTCGAGCAGGGTCCGATGGGTGATCGCGACCTTCACTGCTGCTGCTGCTCCGCCATGAGGACCGTTGCCCGGGCCACGCCGACCAGGTTGGCCGCCTGCGGCTGATCGCGGAGATAGGTGGCGGTGAGCTGATCCGATGCCGCGGCGATCGACGATTGCACCGTGTCGAGGAACTCCTCGAGTCCGATGTCGAGGATCTCGTCGACCGCGGCGTTCTCGACGATCCCTCTCACGCGACCGAGCGTCCGCGGCGCGGGCCCCGCGGCGTTCCCGGCACCCTCGCGCAGCGCGGCGATGGCATTCAGCTGCTCGCCCGCGACGTTGAGGCTGAATCGCACCGACTGCGGGAACACCGGATTCAGCAGGAGGAACTCGATGATGCGCGCCGGTTCCACCGACAGTGAGTAATACCGCGCGTACGCCTCGGCCGAGCCGCACGAGCGCAGCACGGCGAGCCATTTCACCATGTTGGTGTCGCTGCCATCGCTTCGTTGGAGGAGGTGGACCTGGCGCCGCAGCAACCGAGCGACATCGTGCGCGCGTTCGAGGTAGGTAGCGAGCGTGATGAACTGCCAGGGCTCGTCATGCGCGAGCGTCGCCTCGGCCAGCCCCTGGACGTGCTGAAGGCGCTCGCGGACGAGCCGGTGGAAGCCGCCGAGGTCTCCGCGCCTGTCGCGCATGTTCGCGGGACGAGCGATCGCGAAGTGCAGCTGATTGAGCTCTTCCCACATCTCGGTGGAGATCGACTCACGCACGCCGCGAGCGAGGCCGCGCGCTCGGCGAACGCAGGACACGAGCGAGTCCGGATTGCCCTCGTCGGACGTCAGCCAGTAGCGCACGTCCCCGGTGAGCTCCGTGCCCTCTCCGACCAGCGGCGCCCAGAAGTCAGCATCGCCCGCGTCGAGCTCGAGGTGACGCGTGACGTCGATGAGACGCGAGACCGAGATCGCGCGCTCGACATTGCGCGCCATCCAGAAGAGGTCGTCGGCAACGCGACACAGCACTAGGTCATCACCCAGGTGTCCTTCGCGCCGCCACCCTGCGAGCTGTTGACCACGAGCGAGCCGCTGCGAAGCGCGACGCGCGTCAGTCCACCCGGCGTGACCTTGACCTCGCGGCCGAAGAGCACGAACGGTCGCAGGTCGACGTGCCTGCCTTCGAGGTGGTCGTCGCTCCAGCAGGGATGGCGCGACAGCGCGATCGTGGGCTGCGCGATGTAATTGCGCGGATCCGCGATGATGCGCGCGCGGAAATCCTCCCGTTGCTCCTTCGTCGAGTGCGGTCCGATGAGCATCCCGTAGCCACCGCTCTCGTTCACGCTCTTCACGACGAGGTCGCCCAGGTGCTCGAGGATGTACGCGCGCTCCTGCGGCAGGTCCGCGATGTACGTCTTCACGTTCGGGAGGATCTCGTCCTCACCGAGATAGTGCTTGATGATCGTGGGGACGTACGCATAGATCGCCTTGTCATCCGCGACACCGCAGCCGATCGAGTTCGCGAGACTCACGCGGCCCATGCGGTTGGTGGCGAGCAGACCCGGCACACCGAGCAGCGAGTCGTGCCGGAATGCCAGGGGGTCGAGGAAGTCATCGTCGACACGGCGGTAGATCACGTCGACGCGCCGGCGCCCGCTCGTCGTGCGCATGTAGACCGTCGCGTCGTCGATGAACAGGTCCGAGCCCTGGACCATTTCGACGCCCATCGCCTTCGCGAGGAAGGTGTGCTCGAAGAACGCCGAGTTGTGGACGCCGGGCGTGAGCAGCACGACCGTCGGCTCCTCGGCCAGCTGCTGCGCGCAGTCGCGGAGGACGCCCAGCAGATCCTGCGCGTATCCCTCGACCGGGCGGATGTCGTAATCGGTGAAGAGCTGTGGCCAGACGCGCTTGAGGACGCGCCGATTCTCGACGACGTACGAGACGCCCGAGGGCGTACGCAGGTTGTCTTCGAGCACGAAGAAGCGGCCGGTCTCATCCCGGACGAGGTCCGTTCCCACGACGTGCGTGTACACGCCGAGGGGCACGTCGACACCGCGGAACTCACGCCGGAACCCCGACGCGCCGAGCACGAGCGCCGGTGGGATGAGTCCCGTCTTCAGGATCTTCTGATCGTGATAGACATCGTGAAGGAACAGGTTCAGCGCGCGAACGCGCTGCTCGAGACCCCGCTCGATCCGACGCCATTCTTCGGGCGTGATGAGCCGTGGGATCAGGTCGAACGGAATGATCTTCTCGAGTCCACTCGGGTCCTGATTCACCGCAAAGGTGATCCCGCGTGCCTGGAACGAGAGCTCGGCCAGGTGCTGGCGCCGAGTCACATCCTCGGTCGACAACGTGGCGAGCCGCCCCGCCAGCGGCGCGTAGTGCTCGCGCGGTCGCCCGGACGCCTCGAACATCTCGTCCCAAAAGCCACCGAGCTCGTAGGCGTTGAGACGCGGCGTCGTCGTTGTCATGAGGCGATCGCCGCGGACGCGTCGTCGACGAGCTCGAGCACCTCGGCGTGCTTCGACGCGGCGAGCCGGCCGAGCGCAGGCCCGCCGTAGACGCCGGATGTCGGAGACACGTCCGCGAAGTCGCGTCCCACCGCGACGGTGATGTAGTCGAGGCGCGTTCGTCGTGAATGCGTCGGGTCGTAGCCGATGACTTCGACCATCCCGTCGCCAGTCGGCAGCAGCGCCTCGACCCACGCGTGCGGCGCGCCCTCGCCGAGGAGGTGGCCGGACACGTAACGCGCTGGGATGTTGAGCAGGCGCAGCACGCACAGCAGGATGTGTGCATAGTCCTGGCAGACGCCCTTCCCGAGATGCATCGCCATGGCGGCCGGCGTCGTGTAGCCCGTCACGCCGAACTGATAGGCGATCGCGCTGGCCGACCACTCGCACACGCGCTGGATCCGCTCGCGCATGTCCTCGGACGCTCGGCCGATCTCCACCGCGACGCCGAGCAGCCGCCGGTCGGGCGCGGTGAGCGCCGTGGGACGAAGATAGGCGAGGCGGCCGTCGTCGTCCCGCCACGGCGCGGGCTCGCTGATCGGGTCGGCCTCGCGCGTCCGCTCGATGCGGAAGGTCGCCTCGAAGTCCACGGCGCGCGGCACCCGGTTCGCCACGACGTGGCCCACGCGGTTGCCGAACTCGTCCCGCTGCCAGGCCACACGGTGATCACCCTCCGTGCCGCGGACCTCGAGATCCCAGTTGAGCAGCCGCTGCGCGCGCTGCGTGTCGCGCGGCACCATGATCAGGCGCTGTCTCAGGTCCCACACCGGGCTCGTGTAGGTGTAGCGATAGTGCTGACGCACGCGGATCGTGGCGCGCTGAACGCGCGACCAGTCGGTCACCTCGGCTTGCGCGCCGCCTCCTCGAGAGCGTCGGCGTCCTCCTCCGGCGGCGGGCTGCCCGGCTGCGCGGGCGTGATCTCGTCCGACCACACCACGAACTTTTCCAGCGCGGCCGCGCCGTACACGGTCGACAGCGCGACATCGACCGCGTCGCGCCCCCGCCCGATCACGACGCGTCCGATCCGCGGCATGTTGTGCCGCGCGTCGAACGTGTACCAGCGCCCGCCGAGGTACGCCTCGAACCAGGTGTGGAAGTCCATCGGGACGTCAGGCGGTTCGATCGCGATGTCCGGCAGGTAGCCGAACGTGTAGCGCGCCGGGATATTGAGCGCGCGGCAGAACGCGATCGATAGGAGCGCGAAGTCACGGCAGACGCCCTTGCCCGACTCCAGGATCTGCATCGCCGTGACGTGCGGCCCGCTCGTCCCGTAACCGAACGCGATGTGGTTGTGTACGAAGTCGCAGATCGCCTGCACGCGCGCCCACGTCGGCGGCGTGTTCCCGAACAGCTCCCAGGCCTTGTCTCCGAGCAGGTCCGACTCGACGTAGCGACTCGCCAGCGTGAAGACGATCACGTCGTCCGGGAGCTCGTCGACCGGGTGGATCTGCGCGTCGGGGACCACCGGGTCCGGAGATGGGTCGAGCTCGACGATCGCGTCGTACCGGACCGAGGTGAGCCCGCCCGGCGCCGTGAACCGCCAGCAGATATTCCCGAAGGCGTCGTTGTATTCGTGCAGCGGCACCGTCGGCTCGATCCAGCTCGACTCGTAGACGGCCCGGTGCTCGGCGTCTGGCCGCGGCCGCACGAGCATCAGCATCGGGACGGGCGCTTCCGTCCGCCAGCCGAACTCGCAGCCGACTCGGATCCGCATCCGCCAAGTCTATGGAGTGCGGTGTCTATCTCCCCGAAAGGGCCAGGGCGATGGCGAAGGCCGCGACGATGAGCCGGTAGGGAACGAACCAGATCAGCGAGTGCACTCGAAGGAAGCGGACCATGAACGCCACCGCCAGCAGCCCGAAAAGGAACGACAGGACGAAGCCGACCGCGAGCACGTCGGGGGCCGCGAACAGCACCTCGGCCTTCCGCGCGTCGAGCCCCGTCTTGAGCCCGGCGCCGACGATCACCGGCGTGGCCAGCAGGAAGCTGAAGCGCGTCGCGTCGGCGCGCCGGATGCCCTGGTACAGACCCGCGGAGATCGTGATGCCCGAGCGGCTGATGCCCGGAAGGAGCGCGATCGCCTGGGCCACGCCCATCACGAGCGCGTCGACGAACCCGATCGAACCGAGCGGCAGGCGCGCGATGGTGAAGCGTTCGGCGGCGACGAAGATCAGCGATCCGATGATGAGGAACGCGCCGATGTAGGCCGGCGCCCGCAGTCCGGTCTCGATCGCGGACTGGAACGCCAGGCCGGCGAGCGCCGCGGGCAGCGTGCCGATCGCGACGAGGAGCGGCATGCGCAGCCGCAGTCGCAGGACGTCACGAGCCAGATCGAGCCAGGTGCGCGCGAAATACAGCAGGACCGCGAGCGCGGTCCCCAGATGGAGCGCGACGTCGAAGCTCAGCCCGAAGCGCTCCGTGTCGAGACCGAGCGCCTGACTGATGAGCGCCAGGTGCGCCGTCGAGCTGACCGGCAGGAACTCCGTGAGCCCCTGCACGACGCCGAGGAGAGCTGCCGCGGCGAGATCGTTCATCGCATGCCCGCGCGCGCGGCACGCAGTGCGTCGTGCGCGTCGCGTTCGTGCCCGAGAGCGGTCTCGAGCTGCTTCGCCCAGGACCGCCGGTGCCCCGGGTCGAGGAAGCGCATCGCGACCGACGCGTCAAAGGGTCCGATGCCGACCTTCTTCGCCGCATCGGCGACGTAGCCGTACGACTCGGCGGCGCGGAGCACGTCTGCGCCGGGCGATCCGGGGAACAGCGCGCGCGTCGTCCGCAGGAAGCTTGCGGCGGCGCGACGCTTGTCGGCGAGGAGCGTGCGCATCGCGTGATCGCCGAACGCCGCCGCGCCGGCGTGGCGCGCGTCGGTCCAACGTGCGTCGTCGCGCAGCGCGGCGATCCACGTCTCGAACGCGTGGTCGCTCGTCTCGGCCACCGCGACCGCGCTCTGGACCGCATCGCGCGCGACCGCGGCCCGGTCGGGCGCGGGGCCCGCGTCCAGGAAGACCAGCTCGGCCGCGGCGTCGATCGCGGCCCATTCGAGCTTCGTCGGCTGCTCGGTCTTGTCGAAGTACGTCCGCGCGTAGAAGGTCGGCCCAGAGTCGTCGCAGCCGACCACGAGACCGTACTCGGCGGGTCCGACGACGCCCCGCACGAGCGGCGGCACCTTCGATTCGAGCGACTCGAGGATCCGGTCGATCACGAGATCCTTCAGGTCGGCGTCGTACGGCGGTGTGAGCGCATCGGGACGAGTGCCGGTCGCGCGCGCCGCGCGTGCGAGCGTCTCGTCGTCCAGCGGTGCGGCCGCAACCGGGTCCCACCCTTCGACGTCGATGGTCGTCGTGAACGCGGCGCCCGACGCGCCCATCACCCAGTCGTACTCCTGACCGGTCGCGACCGCGACGCATGCCGGGAGCGTGCAGTCGCGTCCCTCACCGAAACGCAGTGGCGGAACGTCCTTGAGGATGCGTTTGCGCGGAGGTACGCGAGGCCGCCCTAAGCGCCGTTCTCGGGGAACGCGTGCTTGAGGACCGTCAGGGCGTGGAGCGTCGCCCACTTGCTGGCATTGACCTTCGAGGCCATGCGGTCCGCGTACGGCGAGCGCCCGGCCCAGCGGCCGTGCGAGTCCTGACGCGACAGGAGCCAGGCGATCGCGATCTGCGCGCGCGGATCGTCGATCGCGCCCGCGGCGTCGATCGCGCGCAGCACGAACAGGATGTCCGCCTGATAGAAGAGAGGAAACGAGATCTGCCGCCACAGGTAGCTCGGCTCGCTGCTGGTCGGATACGCGCCGCGCGTCATGCGGTACGAGAGCAGGAACTCGACGCCGCGTCGCAGCGTACGTTCGACCTCGCGCGTGCGTGAGGCTTCGGGCAGGGCGGCGAGGCCCCAGACCAGGCGCGCGTAGCCCCAGGCGCACGGCTGTTCTCCGTTGATCCAGCACGCGGCGTCGAACTTCTTCGAGTCGCGGATCAAGCGCTGCACCAGCGGCTCGAGCCGCTCGTCGGCGCCATACCCGGCGAGCGACACGTAGCGGACGACGTTGCCGACGAAGCAGGAAGCGCCGTGGTCCTGGCCGAAGACCCACCCCATGCCGCCCTGGTCCGGACCGGTGAGATCCTCCAGCACGCGCCTCGCCGCGCGACGTACCCGCGGATCACCGGGGTCGACCCCGTACTCGACGAGGAGCAGGTTGGACCAGTGCGCGGATTGGTACTTGGGTCCGTAGAGATGCGGTCCCGGCCAGCTCCCGTCGGACTTCTGCTGGCGCAGGATCGTGGAGATCGGCGGGCTGGACATCGCCCGTTGCTGCGCCTCGCGCAGCTCGGCATCGCGCGGTCCGCGGTCGAGCACGTAGCGCAGGGTGAGCGCGCGCACCGCCGGATCGCCCTTCTCGAGGAGCCACGGCAGGGGGTCGTCGTGCAGGAGCGACTGCCAGGACATCACGTCCCGCCCACCGACAGCTCCGCGATGACCAGCGTCGGGCTCCCGATGCCGCTCGCGCCGAACGTCAGATCGGTGCCCACACCGCTGATCGACGAGAGCAGATGCGTCAGGTTGCCCGCGATCGTGATGCCTTGGACCGGATGCACCGGTGCGCCTTTCTCGACGTACATGCCCGTCGCCCCCAGCGAGAACTCGCCGGAGACCGGATCGATGGTGTGCAGGTTGAGCAGGGAGGTGATCGCGAGCGAGCGGTCGAGGCCGCGCACGAGCGCGTCGGGATCGTCGGCGCCCGCCTCGATGTAGAAGTTCGACGGGCCGATGCGACTCGGCGAGGCGTATGAGCCCCGCCGCGCGTTGCCCGTCGGCGCGGTGTTCATCTTTCGCGCGGTCTTCAGGTTCACCAGGTAGCCGCGCAGCACGCCGCGCTCGACGAGGATCCGCGTCGTGGTCGCGACGCCCTCGCCGTCGAACGGCGCGCTGCGAAGACCGCCGCGCCGTCGGGCGTCGTCGACGATGGTGACTCGCTCGTTCGCGACACGCTCGCCGACCTTTCCCGCGAACAGCGAACGGCCCTTGAGGACGTTGTCGGCGGAGAAGAGCGGCGAGATCGCGCCGAGGAGCGACATCGCCATCCAGGGGTCGAGCACGACGGGGAGCTTCCCCGTGGGGAACGGCTTCGCGCCGAGCTTCTCCAGCGCGCGGCGCGCCGCGCGAGCGCCCACGCTCTCAGGGTCGAGCTCGGCCATCCGCCGCGCGCCCTCCCCGTGATACCCGATCTGCCGCTCGCCGTTCTGCGTCGCCACGGCGCTGGTCATCGCGCCGCAGAAGCTCTCGCGGTACGAGCCGCGCACGCCGCGCGTCGTCGCGACGAGCGTCGTCACCTCCGCGTCGCTGTAGCTCGTCTTGCGGAAGTGCGTGATGCGCGGGTCCACCGACCGTGCCGCACGTTCGACGGCGAGCGCGACCGCACCGCGGTCGGCGAGCGGCCGGTCCTCCAGCCCGGGCTGGTAGATGTCGAGATCGAACGCCTCGAGCGGCGCGCCGGCGATGCGGATGTCCTCGTCGGGCTCCGTGATCGTCGACATGCGGCGCGCCTGGTCCACGCAGGCCTCGATGCCGGACGGCGCGAGATCGCTGGTGTGCGCGAAGCCGATCCGCTGGCCCTCGAGCACGCGCACCCCGAGCCCGCGTTCGCCGCGCGCGGTGACGACCTCGAGCGCGCCGTCCTTCGTCTCGACCGATCCGGACAGCGAGTCGCGCACGAAGACCTCCGCGGTGGCAACGCGGCCGGAGCGGAGCGCATCGAGCGCGCGATCGACGAC